>NZ_JAPVLS010000042.1:0-26831 GCF_027158125.1 Streptomyces sp. H39-C1 | reverse complement strand
GGAACACCGGCACCGGAACACCGGCACCGGAACACCGGCACCGGAACACCGGCACCGGAACACCGGCACCGGAACACCGGCACCGGAACACCGGCACCGGAACACCGGCACCGGAACACCGGCACCGGAACACCGGCACCGTACGCGACCGTGCGCGAGGCCGGGCTGTTCCTGAAGAGCTTCGGTTTGGATGGTGCCTTCCCCGCCGAGACCTTGAGCGCCACGGCCACCAACGGCCGCGTCGGCGCCTGGCCCGACCGCCGCCGTCATCCCCTGGTGGTGCTCTCCCCAGGGTTCGGCGTCTCGCGCTTCACCCTCACCGGCCTCGCCGAGGAACTCGCCGGCCGCGGATTCGTGGTCGCGGCAATGGACCACGCCTACGAGTCCGTCGGCACCGCTTTCTCCGGCGGCCGGATGCTGACCTGCATCGCGTGCGAGAGGGCCCGGAACGAACAGGACTTGGAGGCGGTCACCGCAGGGCGGGCCAAGGACGTGTCCTCTTGCAAAGGGTGTGAATTCGCTCGACACGTCGCGGGAGCACCCCCTCGACGATGAAACCTACGCAGAATGGACACCGGATCTCACAAGGATCGATGTCCCGTTCGTCTCAGTAGGCAACCGTCCCCCGAAGCTCCCGAGTACGAGGAGGGGGGCAGGCCGGCGACCACCCCTGACCAAGCTCTGGACGACGGTTCCATGGGACGGCAAAAGGCAAAGGCAAGGAGAACTCTCTCCTTGCCACTCTCAACTTATAGCGCACCGGGGGGCTTGCGGCAAGACCCCGGTGGTGCCGCAGAATCGTCGGCCGAGGCCACAACCTGCGGAAAGAGGAGCACCACGTGCGTGTGTTGTTGTCGCCAAGAGGCGCGACAGAGTTGGAGGCACCGGTGATTCGATCGGCCGCCGCAGTGCAACGGAACACGGCTGCCTCGGAGGTAACGCCATGACTGAGCAGTACGTATTGGACCTTCAAGAGGTCGACGAGACCCAGGTCGCGGTCGTCGGTGGCAAGGGCGCGCACCTGGGCGGGCTGTCGCGGATCGAAGGCATCCGCGTGCCGGGTGGCTTCTGCGTGACCACGGACGCGTTCCGGCGGATCATGGCGGAAGCGCTGTCGATCGACGACCAGCTCGACCAGTTGTCGCGTGTGAACCCGGACGACCGGGAGGCGATCCGCACCCTCAGCGCGCAGATCCGTCGGACCATCGAAGGGATTGCCATCCCGGGTGATCTCGCGGCGGCGATCACCCGCTCGCTCGCCCGGCTCGGCGAGCAGGCCGCCTACGCCGTCCGGTCCAGCGCGACGGCGGAGGACCTGCCGACAGCGTCCTTCGCCGGCCAGCAGGACACGTACCTGAACATCGTGGGGCCGACGGCGATCCTTCAGCACGTCAGCAGGTGCTGGGCCTCGCTGTTCACCGAACGGGCCGTGACCTACCGCCGGCGCAACGGCATCGACCACCGTACGGTCCACATGGCCGTGGTCGTGCAGCAGATGGCCTTCCCGCATGCGGCCGGTATCCTGTTCACCGCCGACCCCGTCACGGGCAACCGGAAGGTCGCCACCGTGGACGCCGGCTTCGGCCTCGGCGAGGCCCTGGTCTCCGGCCTGGTGAACCCGGACGTCTACACGGTGCGACACGGCGAAGTCATCGCCAAGGCGATCGGCGCCAAACAGCGTGCCATTTACGCCCTGCCCGCCGGCGGCACGCAGGAAGTGGCGATCGACTCGCAGCGGCAGGAGCAGCCGGCGCTGACGGATGCGCAGGTCGTGCTGCTCGGGCGGCGGATCGAAGCGCACTTCGGCCGCCCGCAGGACATCGAATGGTGTCTGGTCGACGACGGCTTCCAGATCGTTCAGAGCCGGCCGATCACGACGCTGTTCCCCATCCCCGAGTCGGGCGACCAGGAGAATCACGTCTACGTCTCCGTCGGTCACCAGCAGATGATGACCGACCCCATGAAGCCCCTGGGGTTCTCCATGTGGCAGCTGACGGCCATGGTGCCGATGCACGAGGCCGGCGGGAGGCTGTTCGTCGACGTCACCCGGCGCCTGGCCTCGCCCGCGAGCCGCGCCGGCCTCCTGGACATCATGGGGAAGGGCGATCCGCTGGTCAGGGACGCTCTGGAGACCGTTCTCGACCGCGACGGCTTCGTCCCGTCGCTCCCGGACGCAGGTCCCGGCGGCCCGCAGGCCGGCAGCCCGCCCGCCCCGATCGAGACCGATCCGGCCATCGTCACCGAGCTGATCGAGCGCAGCCGGCTGTCCATCGCCGCCCTGGAGCGCGCCATCCGGACGAAGACCGGACAGGCGCTGTTCGACTTCCTGCTGGAGGCCTTCGAGGAGCACAAGCGAGTCCTCAGCGACCCATTGAGCCTGCAGGTGATCATGGCGGGGATGGAGTCCACC
Organism: Streptomyces sp. H39-C1; assembly: GCF_027158125.1. Classification (NCBI taxonomy): domain Bacteria; kingdom Bacillati; phylum Actinomycetota; class Actinomycetes; order Kitasatosporales; family Streptomycetaceae; genus Streptomyces; species Streptomyces sp. H39-C1. The sequence goes on along the minus strand of NZ_JAPVLS010000042.1, from coordinate 24,421 downwards.
TGGTGGCTCAACGACAAGCTGCAGGAGTGGCTGGGCGAGAAGAACGCGGCTGACACGCTCACGCTGTCCGCCCCCGACAACGTCACGTCGGAGATGGGACTGGCGCTGCTCGACGTGGCGGACGTGATCCGCCCGTATCCGGAGGTGGTGACGTTCCTGCAGGGCGTCGAGGACGAGGGCTTCCTGGACGAGCTGGCGAAGGTCGCGGGCGGGACCGAGGCGCGTGACGCCATCGAGGCCTACCTCGACCGGTACGGCATGCGCTGCGTCGGCGAGATCGACATCACGAGGCCACGTTGGCGCGAGCGCCCCACCACGCTCGTGCCCGTGATCCTCGACAACGTCAGGATCTTCGAGCCGGGCGCCGCCGAGCGGCGTTTCGAGGAAGGGCGGCAGAAGGCGCTGAAGAAGGAGCAGGACGTCCTGTCACGCCTGCGGGCCCTGCCGGACGGCGACCGGAAAGCCGACGAGACCAAGCGGATGATCGACCGGGTCCGAACCTTCATCGGGTACCGGGAGTACCCGAAGTACGGCATCATCAGCCGCTACTTCGTCTACAAGCAGGCCCTGCTGGCGGAGGCCGAGCGTCTTGTGCAGGCTGACGTGCTCCCTGCCAAGGAGGACATCTTCTACCTCACGTTCCAGGAGTTTCACGACGTCGTGCGCTCTCACCAGGTGGATGACCAGTTCATCCAGGAGCGCAAGGACGCGTTCCGCTCGTATCACGCGCTCACACCGCCCCGGGTGCTCACCTCGGACGGTGAGGCCGTCACCGGGGCGTACCGACGTGACGACGCGCCGGCCGGCGCCCTGATCGGCCTGCCGGTTTCCGCTGGGACTATTGAGGGACGGGCCCGCGTCATCCTTGACATGGCGGAGGCCGATCTCGAAGCGGGCGACATCCTGGTCACCGCCTTCACGGACCCCAGCTGGTCGCCGCTGTTCGTCGGCATCGCGGGCCTGGTGACGGAGGTGGGTGGCCTGATGACCCATGGCGCCGTGATCGCCCGTGAGTACGGCTTGCCGGCCATCGTCGGCGTGGAGCAGGCCACCCGGCTGATCAAGGACGGGCAGCGGATCCGCGTGCACGGAACCGACGGGTACATCGAGATCCTGTCGTGACCTGTCAGGCCGATCGGGCCGACTAGACCGACCAGACCGGGAGGCGCCGGAGCGAGGTCAGTGCTTCCGTACGACGCGCTCCGGCGTGCCCGGCTTCCAGATCGTGACGTCCATGTGGCCGCCGCCGACCTCTACCGCTGACGCGGCGGTCACATCGGCCGCGTAGAAGTGGTCGAAGTCGCGCCCCCGGAGATCGAGTCCGGTGTCTTCGAACAGGTCGGTGGCGAACCGCTGATGCAGCGCCTTGTCCTGGACGTCGACGACGACGCCCCACAACTTCGCGTCACCGTCCTTGACCTCGGCGTCGACCGTTGCCGTGTGCAGGCAGAAGCGCGGGTCGCGGCCCAGGTCCCGGAATTTGGTGGTGTCCGGCATGCCCACGATCCACAGCTGGTCTTCGAACACTCTCGGTTCGATCGGACTGATCCGCGGGAATCCGTCCGAGCGGAGAGTGGCAAGGAGGCACAGGTTGCCTGTGGCGGCATGACGGCGGGTGAAGATGCCGGCGATCCGCGGCGCGCCCTCGGTGAACTCTTTCCAGGTCGTCATGGTTGTGACGCTACGACAACGCGGGCCTGAGCGGCAGGCAACACGCGACCTCGGCCCCCGGGCCCACCCCGGTCAGAGGCGTGTTGCTACGCGGATCAGGTCGGCGACTGCGCGAAGTCGGCTCTGTGACGGCCAAGCGATCACCGTTGTCACCGGCGGAGCGTCCATGACCGGTACGGCGGCGAGATCCCGGCTCAGGTCGGTGCCGGCGGACTCGGGTCGCCGGCGGCGCCGGATTTGACGGCGAGGACGAGGCTGGGTCGCGGTTGCGCGGCCTGCTGGGTACGCCGCTCCGCCGCGGCTACCGCGCTGAGGATGGCGCGCCCCTCGGAGAGCAGCACCGCTCCCGCTTCGGTGAGGGTGACCTTGCGGCTGGTGCGCTCCAACAGCGTGACCCCGAGCTTGTCGCTCGAGCCGGGTGATCGCGCGGGACAGGGGCTGCTCGTCAACAGTGCGGGTACCACCGACGGTTGTACCGCCTCGGCACTGCCCGACAGGGCACGGACAGCCGGCAGCGAGCTGCGCAGCTCGGCCAGCGCCGTTCGTCCTTTTCCACGCGGTCACCTCAACGGCGACCAAGCCACGCTGCTACCCGCCTGCACCGCACCCATCTTCGTCGCGAGCCCGGGTCCTTCGGGCCATCGAACCGCCCGTCCTCCGGCCGTGGTGCGCCTGACTGCATTGCTGGGATCCATTCCGTCCCTACAAGCTCCCAACGTAGGTCCTGCGTGTCCACCCACCAGAGTTCGGGATACCCGTGCCCTCGCTATCAGTTCACTATCGGAACCGTTCTCACCGGGCGCCAGGAAGCCTGGCTGAGAAGGGACCTCCAAGGGCCGCTGGAAAGCCGTGGAGCTTGCCAGGAAGGTAATTTTCGCGCGTAGCGTCAACCGATCCGAGAGGTGTATCGCTCATGAGATCTCATCTGAAGCAGAGGCGTGGACTGCTGGAGAGGCGCGATGCCGGTGTCGAGCGTACTTCACCAGGTGCGCTCGACACCGGCACGTCGACGGGGTGGTGTGCCGAGCTGACGAATCGTGCATCGCCGGCGCTGGCCCGTCAGGGGGCTGATCGTCGATCATGGTCTGTGTGGTGGGGAACTAGGCACGTTCGACGATGGGCCGCTGCACTCGATACGCCGGCGCCGATTACCAGCCGATGACCACGGGATCCGATGAAGAATGGGGGAGTTGGGTATGTACGCAGAAGCGGATGACGGGCGGGCCCTGCGGGAGCCCGGCAATTGGGAGGCGTCGGCCCGGAAGCCGCCGGTGCAGCAGGACCGTTCGGAATTTGCGCGGTGGTTCGAGGCGATTGCCGTGTTCGCGCCGGCGCCGGCGTTCATCCGGGACGGGCAGGGCCGGTATTTGTGGGTCAACGCCGCCTACGCGCACCTTTACTGCAGGGAGCCCGACGATGTCGTCGGGAGGGCCGTCGAGGAGATCGACACACCCGCCGACGCGGCCATGTTCCGCGCGCTCGACCGCGAGGTGCTCCTGTCCGGCAGGCCCGTCCGTCATACCCTTTCCTTCCGGCATCCCGACGGGTTACCCCGCCAGGTGACCGGGCACCGCTTCGTGCTCGACGTCGGCTGCGGTCCGCGTGTGGGCGGCATCTATGTCGACCTCACCGACCACACCCGGGTCCTGGAGGACAAGACCGTCGCCGACGAGGAACTGCACGCGTTGCGGGAGCGTACGGGGCTCGCCGTCGTGACACTGGACCTGAGCGGCCGGGTGCGGAGAGTCAGTGGCGGCGCCGCCCAACTGCTGGGGAGCGGCCGCAGCGCCCTGGAGGGAAGCTGGGCCGCCGAGCATCTGGACGGTGGTCTCGATGACGGCACGGTGCGGCGCGTATGGGCGGACCTCGTCGCGGGACGGACCTCCCGGTACAGCGGCTCGGTGGTCTGCCGTACGGCCTCCGGCGGCAACAGGGTGCTGCGGACCGACCTGGCGGTGGTCAGGAGGCAAGGAGCGCCCGACCACATCGCAGCCGTTCTGACCGCGCTGAGCGCCGAGTTCCGCGGAAGGCCGCGTCTGAGTCCGGTGCAGTTGCGCGTGCTCACGTTGATGGCCGGCGGCCGCCCGAACACGGTCATAGCCTCCGACCTCGGACTGTCGCGGCAAGCGCTGGACTACCATCTGCGGCGACTGCGCGGTGTGCTGGACGCCGCTTCCCGTCCGGCGATGGTGGCTCGCGCCTACGCTCTGGGCATTCTCGACGCCACCGCCTGGCCGCCGCGGGCCGCCGACGCCCTCTCCCGGCATTGACCAGGTCTCAGGCCTCCTCGGGAGCTGGACGGACCCGGTCACGACGGACGAGCCACAGGACGACGCTGACGACCAGAAGCAGCAGGCACGTTCCCACGGCCGCGTGCACCAGGAGGGCGTCGAGGCGGTCGGCCGCGAGGTAGGCGCCGACGGCCAGCGCGACCAGAGCGCACACCCCGCGGTCGATGATGGACTCCAACGACAGGAGCGTTGCGCGGTAAGGGGTCTGCGGGATCGCCGCGTTGATCAGGTTCCGCTGGACCGGGTAGGCGAGACCGGTCGCCGCCGCGAAGACACACAGCCATCCGACGGTGGCCATGGCCCCGGCCATGGTGGTGGCGGCCAGGGACAGGGCCATCACGAGGCTCAGGACGGTGACGATGACCGTGTCCGACAGCTTGCCGCGGACCCAGCCCGGCCGTGCCGAACCGACGGCCTCGGCCACGGTCATGGCGGACAGCACCGCGCCGTGGTCGGCGACCGGAATGGCCTTGTCGAGGAGTAGCGGCTGGAAGAGGTTGACCTGGCAGATGCGGGCCAGCGTGAAGATGGCGACGCCCTGCACCATCAAGGGTCCCAGAGATCGCGAGTTCTTGAGCAAGGTCAGTGCCTGGCGGGCGGAGCTGAGGAGGCCGGCGCGCTCAGCGTGCGGGCGCTGTGCCTCGTGGTCCGCGGCGAGGGCGGGGAGTGCGCCGGCGCAGGCCAGCGAACCGAGTGTGCAGGCGGCTGTCAGCAGGTAGGGGGCTTGGTGCTGGAGGTGCATCAGGACGCCGACCAGCGGCCAGCAGGCGATTTTCGCCCACAGTCCGAGGGACCTCGCGGTGCCCTCCGCCTGGACGTAGTGCTCGCCGGCACCGTTGGCGTGCAGGTACTCGTACAGGTAGGCGCTGGAGGCTCCGGACACCAGGGACCGGGCGGCGGCGATGGCCAGAAAGTGCAGCAGGAAGCCCGAGAAGGAGGGCCAGGCCACCGGGACCAGGTTGGCGGCGGTCATCACCGCCGCTCCCAGTTGCAGGCAGCGTCGCTGTCCGATGCGGTCCGCGAGGAGACCGGTGGGTATTTCCAGCAGGCAGAACGCCACGTAGTAGATGCTCTGGATGCCGAAGATCTGGCTGTCCGACAGCCCCGCCTGCCTCTGGTACTCGTAGAAGACCGGCATCCACCACAGCAGGTTGAACAGCAGTTGGAAGCCGTTGTTCAGGCGGATCACGCGCAGGACGTTCTTGCGCAGGGGGGCGCGGCGCTTCGCACGCGCGAGCAGGGAAACAGGCATGGGTGACCTTCGTCGATGAGCGGGACGGTGCGAGGGGCCGGCTTCCCCGAGAGTGCGCGGGCGACCACGGGGGACGGGCCCCACCACACCGGAAGTCCTGTGGTGGTGGGGCCTGCCGGGCGGTGTCAGGCGCTGTAGGGCCTCAGCTGGAGGATGTGGAGCCGGCCACCGGGTGCGAGGAGCCATTCGATGTCGAGCGGCACCGCGAAGGTGTAGTCGGTGGCGAAGTGGGACTGGAGCAGGCGGCCGGCCAGCGCGAGCTCGCCGAGGTGGTCCTGCGTGTGCGGGTCCAGGTCCTCGGAGGCCGCACCGAGCGAGATGGTACGGCCGCCGCCCTCCACGGTGTTGTAGAGGTACTGCAGGGGCAGCGTGGTGCCGTCGACGATGTCGGAGGTGGAGCCGTGCGCGCAGTTCAGGTAGACGTTGCGGAAGTCGGCCCTGTTGGTCGGGTTGCAGGTGACCATCACGCCTCCGAGCGGGGATGCCTCGTACCGCTGGACGATCACGCCCATGTACGTGTCGTCGAGGGAGATGCCTGCCTGGTGGCGCAGCCGCACGCTACGGGGGGACAGCAGGGACGCCCACACGTGGCGGATGGCGTCCAGGAGTCCGGGGAGATCGGTGACCTTGGTGTGCGACTCGTAGATGCCCGCGGCGGAAAAGCCCGGCAGGTCTTCGGCGTTGGAGGAGGAGCGCACAGCGAAGCGGCTCGTTCCAGCCAGGTGCTTGACCAGATGCGTGTCGAGCGCGCTGACCAGGTCCTCGGGCACCGGCAGGGTGCGCACCAGGTGCTGCAACTGGACGCAGGCGGTGTCCACGGCGTCCATGGCATCCAGTTCCAGGGCCATCTTCAGCTTGCCGATGCTCTGCTGCACCGCAGGCGAGGAGTCCAGAAATCGCTGCTGGACGGCGAAGGGGACGGCTATCCCCTCCGGTGCGCTGACGCGCCGGGCCAGGAACGCACCGGCGGCCTCGGCCAGATCGGCGTGCTCGGGCGTCTGCAGGCGGCCCGCCAGGTGGCCGAGCAGGTCGGGCCTGGGCGGGCGCGGTACGGAGTAGTAGCCGGTCAGCCGGGCCGAGCCGTGGCGCAGCACATGGTGCAGCTCGCCGAGGTTGGCCGCCTTGGTGCCGTAGCTGCGCCGGTCGTGGGAGCGGAGTTCACTCAGCGGCACGATGGGGACGTCGGCGACCTGGGGGGCGTCGAGCCTGATGCGCTGGGTGTGCCACGTCGGTTCGTTGAGGTCGGACGGCTGCTCGGCGCGTTCGACGACAGCGGTGTCGGCCAGCACCTCGTAGCGGATCCAGGCGCCGTCGAGGTCCTCGGCGGCGATCCGGTCCAGGACACCGCGCACGATGGCGTTGGGGATGCCCCAGCCGGCCGCCAGCATGTTGGTGTGCGACAGGGGGGTCGTGGGCGAGCCGTTGATCAGGCCGGCGAGCCGCGGGATGTCGTCCGGGACCACCGGCATGGCGACGATGTCGTACCACGTGAGTCCGGGGCGGGCGGCGAGGTACTCCTCGGTGGAGGTGAAGGCCCGCAGCCGGCCGACGGCCGAGCCGAGGGTGAGCGGTACGAAGGGGGCGGCCGCGAAGAGCTCGTGGCCCTGGGTGCGCGGCAGCACGGTCTCGGGCACGGAGGTGAGAGCGTTCGCCTGGCCGTGGTTGGCCGGCTTGATCAGCAGCGCCAGCGCGCTGTCGAGCTGCTCGCGGACGAAGGAGTAGAACTCGGTGAGCAGCGTCGCGCCCATGGTGTCGGCCTCGGTCGTCTCCAGCACCAGGAACGGCTGTGACTGGTCCTCGGGCCCGCCGAAGTGCAGGGACAGGACACCGAGCAGGAACCGGCGCTCCGGGTCCTGGTAGACGCTGTGGTTGAAACTGTCGAGCTCGGAGTCGAGTTCCTCCAGGGTCAGCGCCTGGATCTCGGTGGCGATGTAGTTGACGTGGAAGGAGTGCACGGCGCTGTCGAGGATGTGCCACACACCCTGTTGCCGGTCCACGACGACCTTGACGTAAGGGTGGCCGCCGAGGACGCCGCACAGCTGCTCGAACAGGGGCAGGGTGAGCACACTGCCCACGACTGCTCCCTGGTGAGCCGTGGTCGGTGCGCCCGTCCCGGGCACGGGAGTGCCGGAGTTCGTCATGAGGTACTCCGCGAGGTCGGACAGGTGGCGGCGAGCTCGTGGGGAAGGGATTCGACGATGCGTCCGCAGTCGGCGAGCAGTGCGGGGCCGGAATCGGCTGCGACAAAGCACAGGGCGGCCATGGAGTTGGCTCCTCCGGCCTCCTCGTAGGCAGGCATGACCGTGCCGGGCGGGAGACTGAGCTCGCGGACGAGCTCGATCCGGGACCCGCCACTGAGCAGGGAGGACCAGTCCACCGCGGTGAAGTCCCAGCGCGGAAGGTGCTGCCACGGCTCGCCCGCGGTGTCGGCGGCGAGGATGACCAGCGAGCCCGCGGCGCCCGAGCCCTCGGTCAGCATCCGCGACGGGTATACGACCTTCTCACCGAGCAACTGGCGCACCAGCATGCCGATCATGTCCAGGCTGAAAACGGTCTCCACCTGGCAGGTGGTCATCACGCCGCCGAACCGGGCCGCGGTCTCGATCAGCCACATCGCGCCGTCCGCACCGAGCTTGATCTCGGTGTGCGTGGCGCAGGTGCCGAGTCCGAGCGCGTCGACCGCGGCTCGGGACACGTCCTCGATGCGACGTTGCAGCGCCTCGGGCAGTGCGGCCGGGGTGATGCTGGCGCGTTCGGTGAAGGGCGGGATGGTCGGCATGCGTCCGGTGATGCACAAAGGGTGGTAGGTACCGTCGGCGACGATTCCCTCCACGCTGACGTAGTCCCCCCAGCCGGGTCCGTCGAACCAGTCGGTCGCGTCTCCGATGACGATCTCTTCGAGGAGGAAGTCGCTCACGCCCTCGTCCGCTGAGTGCAGTTCCGCGTAACCCTCCTCGGACGACGCCTCCATGACGGAGCGTCCGATCCGCCAGCCGCGCTCCGCCTCCTGTTCGTTCCGCACCGTGAGGTGAGCTGTGGAGCCCGCGCTCCACGCCGCCTTGAGGAGCAGCGGCGGCTTCAGCGATTCGAAGGCGAGGGCGATGTCGCCGGACGAGTGGATCTCGGCGAAGCCCGGAACGGGAACCCCGGCGTCGTGCCAGATCTGCCGCATCAGCCGCTTGTCCCGGGCGGCCAGCACCTGCTCGCCCGCACCGGCCAGACCGAGCTGCAGGCAGGCGTGCGCGACGGCCACCACCGCGTATTCCGAGAGTGTCAGCACGGCGGCGGCCTCGACGCGAGTGGCGTGGGCGCAGATCAGGTTCACCAACTCCGCACCCTCCTGCGGCTGCACGCGGGTGACCGAGGCACACCAGGGCTGCCACGCCATCTCGGTGGACTGCGGCAGTGGTGCGAGCGCCAGTACATGCACGTCGCCGTGTGCGGCGATCTTCGGGAGGGCGTATTCCAGAGGCGGTCCGCCCTTGGCGTAGATGAACAGGATCGGGTTCACGGCACTCCTGGTGTCGGGCGGGGCGCTGCGCGCACCGCTGCGGTTTCGTCCGGTCGTCGTCGGCATGGCATTGCCTTGAACGGGCCGTCAGTAACCAAAACATGACAGAACGCGATGTGTGGACACTTGTGCGGTCATTCGATTAGGCGTCCGCCAAACAACCAGGAGTGAGCGAGTCGTCGCTGAGTGGGAATCAGCCATCGCGAGAACGGGCGGCCGAAGAGGGGAGCCGAGCCGATCGGGGGAGTGCAGCCCGCTTCGCGGGGGCGTCAGGCGTCGTAGGAGTGGCCGTGCCGGCCGAGGAAACGGCTACTCCCCGGGCGTAGCCGCCAGGGGAGTCGCCGTGTGGCGGCGTGCGGACACGTCATGTGCCCGCGAGGTCCCGGCGAAGAAATTCGGCGGTATGGGAGTTCTCGGCCTTCAGGAGGTCCGAGGGCGTTCCTTCGAACAGGATCCGGCCGCCGCCGCTGCCTCCTTCGGGGCCCAGGTCGATGATCCGGTCGGCACTTTTGATGACGTCGATGTTGTGCTCGATGACGATCACGGTGTTGCCCTGGTCGACGAGGCGCTCGATGATGCCGAGGAGTCGCTGGGTGTCGGACATGTGCAGACCGGTGGTGGGCTCGTCCAGGACGTAGACGCTGCCGACCCGGTGCAGGTCGGCCGCGAGCTTGAGACGTTGGCACTCGCCGCCGGACAGGGTGCTGAGCGGCTGGCCGAGGCGGAGGTAGTCCAGGCCCACCTCGGTCAGCGCGTGCAGGACCTGGCGGAGCTTGGGTTCCGTGAAGAACTCCGCCGCCTCGGCCGCTGTCATCTCCAGTACGTCGCTGATCGACCGGCCGCGCAGCCGGTAGCCGAGGACGTCGTCGGAGAAGCGGCGGCCCTGGCAGACCTCGCAGACGGACTTCAGCGTCTCCATGAACGCCAGGTCGGTGTAGAGCATGCCGAGCCCCTGACAGTTCTCACAGGCGCCTTTGGAGTTGGCGCTGAACAGGGAGGCACTGACGCCGTTGGCCTTGGCGAACAACTTGCGGATGGTGTCCAGCAGCCCCGTGTAGGTGGCCGTGTTGGACCGCCGGCTGCCCGTCACCGCGGACTGGTCGATGACGATGGCATCCGGATACCGGCTCAGGAACTCGTCATTGACCAGTGAGCTCTTTCCCGACCCGGCCACGCCGGTGACCACGGTCAGGACGCCGGTGGGAAAGTCGACCGTGACGTCCTTGAGGTTGTGGCCGCTCGCGTTGCGGACAGTGAGGGTCCCGGTGGGCTGCCGGGGCTCGGACCGCAGGGGAAGAGCGTGCCGGAGGTGGCGGCCGGTGAGGGTGTCAGCGTCGGCGAGGCCGGCGAAGGTCCCCTCGAAGACGACTTCGCCGCCCAGCGTTCCGGCCTGGGGTCCCATGTCCACCACATGGTCGGCGATGGCCATGATGTCGGGGTCGTGCTCGACCACCAGCACGGTGTTGCCCTTGTCCCGTAGTTTGACCAGGAGTTCCTTGAGCCGGTGGACGTCCCGGGCGTGCAGGCCGACGCTGGGTTCGTCGAAGACGTACATCATTCCGGTCAGGCTGCTGGACAGATGACGGACCATCTTGATGCGCTGCGACTCCCCGCCCGACAGCGTGCGGGTCTCCCGGTCCAGGCTCAGATAGCCGAGACCGATGTCGACCAGGTGGCGGAGGCGGGAGGTCAGGTCGTTCAGGACGGGCTTCACGTGGGGCAGGTCCCATGCCGCCAGGACCGCCGCGAGATGTTCGGTCTCCATCGCGGTGAGGTCCGCGATGTGGTGGCCGGCGATGCGGGTGGCGCGAACGGCGGGGGCGAGGCGCGTGCCGTCGCAGGCGGTGCAGGCAGCCGAGCGGGTGAACCGCTGGAACACCTGGCGGCCGCGCTCCGACATGTCCTCCTTCTTGATGTACAGCCTGGTGAACTTGTCGGCGATGCCTTCGTACTTGACGTTCAGGGTGTTGCCCTGCCAATTGAGACGGATTTTGTGCGGTGTCTCGCCGTGCAGCAGGTGCTGCCACTCGTGATCGGTGAAGTCGGCCAGCGGGGTGTCGCCGTTGAAGAGGCCGGACTCCACGTAGCTCAGCCAGTACCAGCTGTCAGGGGAGAAGTCCGGGTGCAGCAGGGCGCCTTGGTTGAGGGACTTGGTGCGGTCGACGAAGGCGTCGAGGTCGAGCTCGACGATCGTGCCCAGGCCTTCGCAGACCGGGCACATGCCTGCGGGGTTGTTGAAGGAGAAGGCGCTCGGCGGAAGGCCGGTCGGCTCTCCCGCACGGGAGAACAGCAGTCGGAGCAGCGGGTGGGTGTCGGTGATGGTGCCCACGGTGGAGCGCGGGTTGCCGCCGAGGCGATTCTGGCCGATGACGATCGCGGCGGAGATGTTCTCGATGGCGTCCATGTCCGGGCGGCCCTGGTCGGGCAGGAAGTTGCGGACGAAGCTGGTGAAGGTCTCGTTGAGCTGGCGCTGTGCCTCGGCCGCGATGGTGTCGAACACCAGGGAGGACTTGCCCGAGCCGGAGACACCGGTGAAGACCGTCAGTTGGTTCTTCGGGATCGCTACCGAGACGTTCTTGAGGTTGTTCTCCCTCGCACCGGTCACCTTGATGGCCTCGGTACTCACATGCGCTCCTCGGGGTGGTACGGGTGAGGCTCCGGAGGGAACCTCGGGTGGTGGTCGGGGGAGGGGGTGTCATCGGCCGGGCGGGTCGGTCCGCGGCCCGCCCGGCCGACGGTTCGTCAGGCGTTCTCCTTTTGGAACGTGCGGGTGCCCCAGACCAGCGCCAACACGGTCATGAGCAACAGGATCAGGCAACCGGTGAGCAGCCCAGTCGCCTGCAGGTCACCTCGGAACGCTGCACGTTCGGCATCGACGATGTGGGTCAGGGGATTGATCCGCGCCAGGTTGTAGAGCCAGGCGGGGGCCAGTTCCCTGGTGACCGGCAGCAGCACGCCGGACAGCAGCAGGAGCGGCAGCAGCACCATGTTCATCAGCGAGGGAAACGCGGCCTCGCTCTTGAGGATCAGCGCGAGCGCGTACGACCCCGAGGAGAGCGTGATGGCCAGCACCGCGGCGATCAGCAGGCTCAGCAGCATGCCGGAGACGGGGGCGTTCAGGTCGAAGACCAGCAGGGTGACGACCACGATCAGGGCGGACTGTGCTGTGGCCTGGGCGGCTTGGGCCAGTACCTTGCCGAACAGCAGGGCGGACCGGCTGGCCGGGGTGCCCCGGAAGCGGTCGACCACGCCGACCCGGTACTCGGTGAGCAGTCCGACTCCGGCGAACGAGCCGCTGAACAACGCCGTCTGCACGATGAGCGCCGGCGTGAGGACCGTCCAGGCGTCGTCGGAGGGGAAGCCGGGGGTGTTGCGGACCACGGTCACCATGAGTGGCCCGAAGAGGAACAGGTACAGCAGCGGCTGCATGATTCCGATGAGGAGCCAGGTGGGATTGCGCAGCGACAGTTTCATGTCCCTGGTGAAGATGAGTCCGGTGTCATGCAGCATGGGTGGCCTCCAGGGCCGGTGGTGCGGCCTCGTCGTCGCGCAGACAGCGACCGGTCAGGCTGAGGAACACGTCGTCGAGGGTGGGGCGGTTGACCTTGACCGAGGTCATGGTGATGCCCTGCCGGTCCAGAACGCGCAGCAGTTCGGGCAGGGCGGCGTCGCCGTGCGGGACCCGGAGCCGCACGGTGTCGTCGGTGATGGTGACTTCGTGGGCGCCCGGCAGCTGCTGGGCGGCGTCGGCGGCCTCGGTGGGCCGGTCGGACACCTCGATGGTGATCGTGTCGCCGGCTACGCGGGCCTTGAGTTCGTCCGGGGTGCCCTGCGCGACGATCGTTCCGTGGTCGGTCACGAGGATCCGGTCGCACAGGGCGTCGGCCTCGTCGAGGTAGTGGGTGGTGAGGAAGACGGTCATGCCCTGCTCGGCGCGCATCCGGCGGACGTGGTCCCAGAGGTTGGCCCGGCTCTGCGGATCCAGTCCGGTGGTGGGCTCGTCCAGGAAGACGAGGGCCGGTTCGTGCACCAGGCCCAGGGCGATGTCGAGCCGCCGCCGCTGGCCTCCGGAGAGCGTCTTGGCTGGACGTTGGTCCAAGCCGGCGAGGTCGAGTTGCTCGGCCAGCAGTGCTCCGCGGCGTCTGGCCTCCGATCGCGACAGTCCGTACAGCCGGGCTTGCAGCTCGATCTCCTCGCCGACCCGGGACTCCGGCCAGGTGGAGCCGCCCTGGGCCACATAGCCGATCCTGCGGCGCACTCCCTGAGGGTCCGTCAGCAGATCGCAGCCGCCCACGGTCGCGGTCCCGCCGGTGGGGCGCAGCAGCGTGGTCAGCATCCGCAGGGTCGTGGTCTTGCCTGCTCCGTTGGGCCCGAGGAACCCGACGAGTTCGCCTGCGGCCACATCGAAGTCAATGCCCTTGACCGCGTCGACGGTTCGCCCCCGCAGGGCGAACTGCCGGGCAAGACCTCGCACGGTGATCATGGGATCTCCCTCGTGTGCGGACGGCTCCTGGCTCGGACCACGTAAGGGCCCGACCGTGTACTCCTCGCTGTGGCTCATTCCGCGGTCGCCTCGGCCAGCCGCTCCTGCGCCTCGGCCATGTCCTGCTCGGTCGGCGCGTCGTCCTGGGTCAGCTTGAACCGCCAGTAGCCGCTGAAGGCGATCGACCGCTTGTCCAGTCCGCGATCGTCAACGAGGTGACGGCGGAGTGCCCGGACGGTGCCCGACTCGCCGGCCAGCCAGACGAAGGGGCGGCCCGGGGCGAACTCGGCCTTGCCTACGGTGTCGAACAGGACGTCGCTCTGTCCGGCGGCGGTTCCGTTGCGGAACACCCAGTTGACGCTGACGTCGCCGTTGGTCTCGAAGCTCTGGCGCTCGGTGTGGTCGGCGACTTCGATGTAGGCATGGGCGCGGGCTCCCTCGGGCAGCGCCTCCAGCAGGGTGCCGATCGCGGGCAGGGCGGTCTCGTCACCGATCAGCAGGAGCCAGTCGGAGTTCGCGATCGAGTCGTCGATCGAGACCGGCAGCGCGTAGACGGCCGAGGGGCCGACCATGCCGAGCTGATCGCCCGGCTGGGCGGAGGCGGCCCAGCGGGTCGCGGGGCCGGTCTCGCCGTGGAGGACGAAGTCGATCTCGATCGTGTTGGTGCCCGGTACGCGACGGCGGACGGTGAAGCTGCGCATCGTCGGACGTTCGTCCTCCGGAATGGCCAGAAACGCGTAGTACCAGCTCGTGGCGTCTCCTCCCTCTTCCGGGAGGATGGGCACCCGCTGGCCGGGGAGGGGGAAGCAGAGCTTCACCTGCTGGTCCGGTGTCCGGCCGACGGAGGCGTCGAGCTGGTCGGCGTCGAAGGTCACGCGGGCCATGTGCGGTGTGACGCGGGTGATGTCGGTGACCTGGATGAGAGATACAGGGAGTTCTGCCATTGGAAACCTTCCATGGACGTCGGCCATCCCGGGGCAGCCCGTGCCGACGTGATATCTTTACGCTGTAAAGAGATGCGTGGAAGAGGTTACTTTATGCGGTAAGGAGTTGCAAGGTGGTTGTTTTTTCCGGACAGGGCGACGCTCGCCGTTCGATGGCCCTGCTCTGGCGCACGGCCGGTTCCAAGGAGGCCAGGACGGCGCCCGGGCCCAAGCCCGGTCTCGACGTCGACACGATCGTGGCGGCGGGTATCGCCGTGGCCGACGAGCAGGGCATGGCCGACCTGTCGATGCGGGCGGTGGGCGTGTGGCTCGGGCGGAGCGCGATGGCGCTCTACACCTATGTGCCGAGCAAGAACGAACTGATCGACCTCATGCACGACCGTGTGCTGGCCGAGCTGCCCACCGCGTACGAGACCGGCGGTGGATGGCGCCCCGCGGTCGTCTCCTGGGCCGACGACGTCTGGGCGTTCTACCTGCGCCACCCGTGGGTCCTGCAGGTCTCCCAGGCCAGGCCCGTACTCGGCCCCGGCGAGTACACGCAGTTGGAGACGGTGGTGCGGATCCTCGACGGGATCGGGCTGGAGCCGTTGAAGGTCCGTCGTGTCATCTCCGTGCTCTTCCAGTTCGTTCGCGGGATGGCCCGGGTCGCAGCGGAGCTTCAGCAGGCGGGGCCGGCGACCGGCGTGTCCGACGAGGAGTGGTGGTCCGTCCGGTCCGCGCTGCTCATGGAGGCTGCTCCGGACTTCGCCCAGCGCTTTCCGGCCGTGGCGGCCTTGGAGTCGGGCGCCGCCCCCGTCGCCGTCGAGGAAGGGAGCGGCGACACCGCGCCCTATCTGGACCATGAGGCCAAGGAGGCCTTCCGGGTGGGCCTGGACCTGATCCTCGACGGCATCGACGCGGCGGTCCTGTCCACCTCGGCCGGCTCCAACCGCCCCACCTCGTCAGCTCCTTGACGGACGGACGGACGGACGGGCGGACGGTCCGGGCGGGCGGGGTGCTGCGCCGCCGCGTGGAGGCGTGAAGGCAGCAGTACCCCCCGCCCCGGGCGGCTGACTCCTATCGCGCTCACCTATAGGCGATTTTAGGACGGTCTTGATCGCTGGGAGCCCAGGAACGCAACCGGATCGGTCATATGCCGACCGGAAATGATTGTTGACTGATTCTTGAAGGTTGACCTACGGTTTTTTGGGCCGCTACATATCACGACCCCCGGCCGCATACGACTGGTACGAGATTTGGCAGTGCCTCAATTCCAGGGGAGCACCACATGGAGCACATCACCAAGGAAAACCAGCGGATCATGCCATCAACGGCCAGGCACACCACGGGTGGTAGGACAGTGCGCCCCCGGAACGCCGGACCGGAGCGCATCCTGACCACCCGGGTCGGCCTGCAGCTCCCAGCCAGACTCACTTACGACCGCTGGGAGAAGGCCGGACAGCGCATCTTCCAGATCGCCGACTCCTCCGCCTGGTGCCTGGGGGACTGGTTGGTGTACGGCCAGGAACAGTACGCCGACCGCTACCAGGCCGGCGCGGAGGCTGCCGGCCTCGACTACCAGACACTGCGCAACTACGCCTGGGTGGCGCGGCATTTCGAGCTCGGGCGACGGCGCGAGGCTCTCAGCTTCGGCCACCATGCCGAGGTCGCTTCCCTCCCGCCCGCGGAGGCGGATGTGTGGCTCGACCGGGCGGAGCAGCACAGTTGGTCCAGGAATCAGCTCAGAGCCACCCTGCGCGAGAGCCGTCAGGGCAACCGGGCGGCCACACCCCAACGTGACCACATCCCCCGGATCAGCGCCTCCGGTGACCGCGTGGAGCTCTGGCGCGAGGCCGCGTCCAAGGCTGAACGGGACTTCGAGGACTGGATAGTCGCGGCGCTCGACCGCGCCGCCGCGCACGGGCTGGATCACTGAAGGACCTTTGACTGCCCACCACCGGAGAGTCACGCTCATGCTGATCGGCATTGACCACAATACGTGTATCGGCTCGGGGCAGTGCGTCCTGACGGCGCCTGACCTGTTCACCCAGGATGACGACGGGTACTCCCGGCTCGTACCCGGAGGTACTGAGGTAGCGACGCGGCGGCAGGCGGCGGAGGCCGCCCTGTCGTGTCCTGTACGGGCCATCGCCGTGGCGGACGAGCCGTCCGCCAACTGAGCGGGACAGCGGAGTGATGGGGTCGCCCGGCACCGGTCGGCCCCCTCACCCCGCGACCGGCCGGCTCAGGCCCGCAGCCGAAGGCGCAGCGAGTTCAGCCGCCAGCTGCCGGGGAGCAGCGCGCGGTCCCACCCCGCGTCACCGTCGGCCGGCGCCAGATCAGGGTAGTGCTCCAGCAGCTTGGCGAAGGCCGCCTCGCCCTCCTGCCGGGCCAGCGTGGCACCCAGGCAGTAGTGGATACCGTGACCGAACCCCACGTGGTTCTCGGCCTGTCCGTCCTGGTGGCGCGTGACGTCCAGCCGGTCCGGGTCCGGGTACTGGCGCGGGTCGAAGTTGGCGGACACCAGCACCAGTTGGACCGCGTCGCCACGAGCAATGCGCGTCCCGGAGATCTCCAGCTCCTCGGCGGCGTAGCGCAGCCGTGCCACCTGCACCGAACCGCACCAGCGCATCAGCTCGTGGACCGCGCGCGGAATCAGCGACGGGTCCTTGCGCAGTTGCTCGAGCTGGTCGCGGTGGGTGAGCAGTGCCGCGGTGCCGTTGCCGATCAGATGCGCGCTCGTCTCGTGCCCGGCCAGCACCAGGGTCACGATCATGGTGACCATCTCGATGTCGCTGAGCCGGCTGCCGTCGTCGTCCTGGGCCCGGATCAGCGCGCTCAGCAGATCGTCCCCCAGCGCGGCGCGGCGCTGCTCGATCAGTGCATGGCAGTAGTCGATCATGACCGGGAACGAGTGCTGCAGCCGTTCGGGCCGCATCGACACCAGATCGCCTCCCCACACCCGCCACCGTTCGAGATCGATCGTCGGGATGCCGACCAGCTCACAGATCACGGTGATCGACAGTGGATACGCGAAATGCTCCAGGAAGTCGACCGCACCGTCCTGTTCATGGTCCGGGAGCTCGGCGAGCAGCCGGTCGGCGATCCGCTCGATGTCCGGCCGCAGGTCGAGGATGCGGCGAGCCGCGAAAGCCCGGGTGACCAGGCGCCGCAGTCTGGGGTGGTCCGGCGGGTCGCTGTCCAGGATGGAGCCGAGCAGATAGGCCCGCAGATGTTCGGGGACGTTGAGCAGGTCCATCATGCTCTCGCGTGGATCCGTGCCGCCCTCGCCCGGAACGTGGGAGGGCGTGTTGAGGAATCGGGGGTCGCGCAGCACGGCGCGGACGTCGTCGAAGCGGGTCACGAACCACACCGGGGTGCCGTCGACGAACCGGCCGCGGACCACCGGGCTCTGCTCGCGCATCCGCCCGTACCCGCTGAACGGGTCCGCGAGCAGGTCCGGGTCCATCATGTGCGGGCCGACGGGGCACGTCGCGCCCCCGCCGGTCGACGAGGTGCCGTGGGTAGTGAGGGACATGGTCGGCTCCGGTTCTCGCTGGGGCGTCACTTGACCGCGCTGATCACGCCGTGCGGGGTCCACCGGCCGCCTGGGAGCCGCTCGGCCTTCGCGAATCCGGCCGCGGCGAACCACTCCTCGTACTGGCCCCAGCGATAGATGGTGCTGCTCGCGGCGGGCAGGGTCGCGAAGTAGACGTTGTCGAGCGCCGCGTACAGGGGTCCGTCGCCGCTGTCGTCGGACATGGCGTTGAACACCAGCACCCGTCCGCCGTCCGGCAGGGCCGCGTAGGCCTTGCCCAGCAGGCGCACGTTCTGCTCCGGCGACCAGATCACCAGCTGGTTGGCGAACAACACGCAGTCGTGCCCTGCGGGGTAGGCGTCGGCGAAGATGTCGGCCTCGCGTACGGAGATCCGGTCGCTCAGGCCGTGCTCGGCTACCTTGCGGCGGGCGATCTCCACGGTCCCCGGCAGGTCGAGGACGGTGAACTCGACCCCCGGATTCGCCTGTGCGAGGGCGATGGCGTTCACACCGTCGCCGCCGCCGACGTCGAGTACCCGGCGCACTCCGGTCAGGTCGGCCTTCTCGAGCAGGATGGGGTTCGACAGCCGGGACCAGGACCGCATGCAGCGGTAGAACAGCTGCTCCAGGTCCGGATCGGCCGACAGCCGGTGGTACAGGTCGGTGCCGGTTCCCTTGACCCGCCGCAGGCCGATGTTGGTATTGGCGCGCAGTGAGTCCGTGAAGTCGACTTCGGCGGGGCGCACGATCCGCTCCTCGTACTCGATGAGGTCCTCGATGATGTCCCACGTTCCGTCCGCGAACATGCCGCTCAGGACATCGGCGTTGCGGTAGAGGTCGTCCTGGCGGGTCGTCAGCTGCAGCGCGGTGGTGCCCAGGAGCAGGATCTGGGTCGGGCGGTCCGCCAGACCGAGCTCTTCCCCGATCTCCTGCGCCGTCAGCCCCGGCTTCTGGTGGAGGAGCGGGAACAGGCCCAGGTTGCGGCCGGCGTTGAGCATCTGGAAGGCCGACGAACCGAAGAGGATCTGGACCAGACCATCGGTGGTGAGCGGGGACGGGTCTGACATGGCTACTCCGTATCGGATGAGGTGGAGGGGTTCGGGGGCGAGGCGCTGGGCATCGACCGGGATGTCATGTCACTCGGGCCAGACCGGCAGGCCGGGACAGATAGGTCCGCCGTTCGGCGACCTCGCGGAGGCGGTCCATCGCGTCCCAGATCTCGGTGTACCGGGTGTAGAGCGGGGACGGTCCGAGCCGCAGCCGGTCCGGGGTCCGGTAGTCGCTGATGACCTTCGCGTCCGCAGCGAGCGTCTGGCAGATCCGCCAGGCGTCCGGGTGGTGCAGCGACACATGTGAACCGCGCTGCTCCGCCGCGGTAGGTGAGGCCGGTCTGAATCCCAGCGGGGTCAGCCAGGCAGCTGCCAGATCGGCGACCAGCTGGCTCAGGAGCAGGCCCTTGGCCCGGATCTGAGCCACACCGGCCTGCTCGACAAGGGTGAGACCCGGGTCGATTGCCGCCAGCGACAGCAGCGGTGGTGTGCTCACCAAGAACCGCTCGATGCCGGGTACGGGGTCGTAGGAGGGGCCCATCCGGAACTGATCCCGCTGTCCGAACCAGCCCCAGATCGGCTGCCGTAGCTGGGTCTGTACCTCACGTCGCACATAGAGGTAGGCGGGTGAGCCCGGTCCGCCGTTGAGGTACTTGTACGTGCAGCCGACGGCGAGCTCCGCGCCGGTCGCCGCCAGTTCCACGGGAACGGCTCCGGCCGCGTGCGACAGGTCCCACAGGACCCGGGTGCCGACCGAGCGGGCCAGCTCGTTCACCCTCGCCATGTCCAGCAGCGCGCCGCTGCGGTACGACACCAGCGAGAGCACCACCAGCGCGACGTCCTGGTCCAGGGCGGAGCGCAACCGGTCGAGGTCGATGCCGCCGTCGAGGTCGGAGGGGACATGGTGCAGGCGCAGCCCGCGCTGCGCGGCCAGGCCCTGCAGGACGTACCGGTTGGTCGGGAAGTCTTCGGCGTCCATCAGGACGGTACCGCGCCCCGGCGCGGCCTCCAGCGCGGCGCCGGCCAGCTTGTACAGGTTGACCGACGTGGAGTCGGAGACCACCACCTCACCGGAGCGGGCCCCGAGCACGTGCTCGGCGAGACGGTCACCGAGCCGGCTGCCCCAGTCGATCCAGTCCTGCCAGGAACGCACCAGCCCCTCGCCCCAGCCCTGCTCCACCACCGCGCGCAGGTGGTCCGGGGTGGCCGTGGGCATTCTGCCCAGCGAGTTGCCGTCCAGATAGATCAGCTCCGGGTCGGCGATGACGAACCGCTCACGAAACGCGGCCAGGGGATCGGCCGCGTCCAGCTCCTCGGCCGCCGCGCGAGGGATGCCGCCTTCCATTGCTGCTCCTTGTCTGTCGTGTGGCTGGGCAGGTTGTGGCTGGGCAGGTCGTGTCCTGCGGGATCCTTCGCTGTGCCGCTCGCGGGTGCCGAACGCCTGATGCCGCGCGTCGGTCAGAGCGTCGAGCGCACCGCCCACAGTTCCGGGAAGAAGCGGTGCTCGCTGATCCGGGCCAGCCAGGACACGCCGTCGGTGCCGCCGGTGCCCGGTTTGGCGCCCAGCATCCGTTGCACGGTCACCAGGTGGGTGTAGCGCCAGCGGGCGAACTGGTCAGCGGTGTCCATGAGTGCCTCGGCGAGCAGATGCAGGTCACGGTGACGGATCGGATCCTGGTACACCGCCCGCCAGGCCGCCTCGACCTCCTCGCCGGCCCGATACGGCTGCGCGGCGTCACGGGCCGGGACGTCGTCCCCAGCCAGCAGCCCACGGCGGGCCAGCAGCGCGAGCGCCTCGTCGTACAGACTCGGCTCGTGCAGTTGATTCAGCACCTCGTGGTAGGTGACCGAGCCGCGGTGCGGCTCCACCATCCCCGGGTTCTTGTTGCCGAGCAGGAACTCCAACCGCCGGTAGCCGGCCGACTGGAAACCGGACGCGGAACCGAGGACGTCCCGGAACTCGGCGAACTCCACGGGCGACAGTACGGAGAACGTCTCCCAGGACACCAGAAGGACCTGCTGCACCCGGGCCGATCGGCGCAGTGTCCACAGCGCGTCGTCGAGCTGGTCCTTGCGCAACTGGTCACGCGACGTGCTGAATTCTGTGTGCAGCAGCTTGAACAGCAGCTCCTTGACCTGGCTCATGATGATGAAGCCCGGCTCGGTGTCCGCCGTGCTGAGCGGATGCTGCAGCGCAAGCAACGCATCCATCTGCGCGTAGTGCGCGTATGCGGTGCTGCCCGGAGGTGACGCGTCCGACGGCTGAACCGTCGGCGCGGCCACCGTGGCGTCCTTCGGGTGCGCTGGTGCGCCGCCGGTGAACGGGCACCCGGTGCCGGCGCTCTGCTCGGCGGTCATGTCGTGCTCCCTTCCAGTCCCATCTGCGCGAGGACGGCGCTCCCGAGCCGTGACGTGCGGACCCCCAGGTCGTAGGGAAGGTCGAAGTGATTGCGCCGGTCCGCGACGACCTCCGTCACCGCTGTCCGGGGCCGCAGCGCCCCCACCATCCGTTCGTGCTGCCGGATGTACTCCTCGGTCTCGTTGCCGCCGCGGGCGACCACGACCTTGGCCGGCCGCGCCGGCAGCAGAAGCAGCGGGCTGTTGCGCAGCGCCGCGGCCTCGTCCAGGCGCAGCGCCTCATTGACGTAGGACAGCCGGACGGGTTCGAGGTCGTAGATGCCGCTCAGCAGGACCGCTCCGGCGATCCGGCCGGACACGTCCGGGCCGTCGAACGGATCAGGCAGCAGCGCCATCGCGGCCAGCTGGGCGCCGGCCGAGGTCCCGCACAGGTGGAGGCGGTCCGGGGCGAATCCGAGTCCGTCCGCGTGCCGCAGCAGCCAGTCCACGCTGCGGCGCACCATCCCCGCCATCGTGTCGAGCCCGACATCAGGCGCCAGCCCGTACTCGACCACGGCGACCGCCGCGCCCGCCGCGAGCAGTGGCGGTGCCGGGAAGGCCGAATCGGCCCGGCCGAGCGCCTGCCAGTTCCCGCCGTGCACGAAGACCAGCAGGGGCGGGCGTCCCGTACCCGTACCCGTACCCGTACCCGTACTCGTGCTCGTGCTCGTGCCGGGAAAGTAGTCGAGCGTCTCGGCGGGATGCGGTCCGTAGGCGAGACCGGTGAGCACTGGATGGTCGTGGCGGGCAGCTTCGCTCAGCCGCCGGTACTCGTCCAGATAGGCCGGCAGACTGCGCACGCGGGAGCTCGGCGAGTACTGCCGGTCCAGCGTGGCCCGATTCATGCCCCGGTACACGACGACGCCGGTCATCGCCGCCACCCCGTCAGCTGTGATGCGTTGCCCATCCGCTCAGCCCCGCAGACCGTGGACGGCGGAGGCGTGCTCGTACACCTTGGTCAAGAGCGGGTCGACGCCGTGTGCCGAATTCCGGTAGCGGATCCCGAAACGGCGTGCATACTCCTCGAACCAGTCTCTGCGATCGGCCAGGAACAGCACGTCGTGGATGGCCATCGAGCGGATCGCCACCATCGGCACCGGGGCCCAACTGACCTCGAATGCCGGGTTGCGGGCCGCCTTCTCACGGCACTTCTCGTGGAACTGCCCGAGCATCAGCCCGCGGCGCACGCTCTCGGGCTTCAGCGCGCTGTGCGCGGCGTCCAGCAGGTGCAGGTGCTCGGGCGGCAGGTCCGGCAGTACGAGGAGGAGTGAGCGAAGGTTCGGATTGCCCGCCTTCCAGCCGACCTCGCTGAACTCGTCGAGACCGCAGCGGACGATCTCGTCGATGAGCGCCTGGCTCGGGGTGAGTCCGACGAGTCTGACTCTGATCTCCAGTGCGTCGGCGTCCTGGGCCGGGGCGACGAACGGGCACACCGGACCGGATCGCCCGAGTTCGCTGTGCGGTTGCCGGATGTAGCCGCTGAGCCAGCCCTCAACGGCCTCCAACGTTTTGTCCAGGTCGACAGAGAGCACGTCGGTCAACATCGAAATCAGTCCTCGCAGACAGTGAGTGGAAGGAACCTCAAGTGCGGCCGGCGGGCGTCACTCGTCACCGGCGATGTCGTGGAGCTTGGCCGACAGGATCTGACCGATCTGGGCCAGCGTGCCCGGGCGGGTGAGCATGGTTCCATGCTCACCGGACACCACATGGGCCTCGACCGTGCCGCGGATGTGGGGCTGCCAGGCCTCGGCGGTGACGGGCGGGTCCTGCTGTTCCGAGCAGGCGATCAGCACCAGGTCGCCATCGATCGGTCCAGGCTGGTAATCGACGGTCAGGTGCGTGTTGTTCGCCGAGATCTCGGTGATCGTCGCAAGCCGGTCCTCCTCCAGATTTGCCAGGACGCTTCCCTGACGGCGCAGGATCTCCCGCGCCGTGGCGAAGGTCATCTCCTCGCCGCTGTCGCGATGGCTGCCGTCGTCGACCAGGCCGACGTGGTACAGGAGCATCACCCGGTCGTCGGGGGCAGGAACGTCGGCATGCGTCAGCCCTTGCCAGTTCGGGATGACATCGAGCACGGCGACCAGCGCCACCCGCTCACCGCGCCGCTGGAACTCAGCGGCCACCGCGTGGGCGCACAGCCCGCCGAACGACCAGCCGGCCAGATGGTACGGACCGTGCGGCTGCACCGACTGGATCTGGTCGGCGTAGTCCACCGCCATCTCCTCGATGCTGTCCGGCCGGGGCTCCGGGCGGGCCAGGCTGCGCGCCTGGATGCCGTAGAGCGGGTACTGCGGGTCGAGGTGCTTGATCAGAGCGCTGTAGGACCAGCTGATACCGCCCCCGGGGTGGATGCAGAACAACGGCGGCCGGCTGCCCCGGGTGCGCAGCGGCAGCACCACCTCGTACGAGCCGTCCGGATCGTCCACATCCAGCCGTGCCGCGATCTTCCCCGGGGTGGGCGCCTCGAACAGGCTCCGCAGCCCCAGCTCGACGCCGAACGCGCTGCGCAGTCGGGCGATCAGCCGAGTGGCCAGTAGTGAGTGTCCACCCAGCTCGAAGAAGTCCTCGTCCACGCCGACCACACTTCGGCCGAGGGTCTCCGCGAACAGCTCGCAGACGACCTGCTCCTGCGGAGTGCCGGGAGCGCGGCCGATGTCGGCGCGCTCGGGGTCGAGGGCCACCAGGGCGGCTCGGTCGAGCTTGCCGTTGGCGGTCAGCGGCAGGCGATCGAGAGGGACGATGGCGGTGGGCTGCATGTAGTCGGGGAGGTGTTGGCGGGTGTGTTCGCGGAGGGCGGTGAGGAGGGCGGCGGTGCCGCGGTGGGTGGCCGGGTTGATGACCCAGGTGGAGAGGGGGGTGCCGGCGTCGGCGCCACCCGCCGGTGCGTAGGTGCCGATGGGAGCGGCGTCGCCCAGCACTCGGCGGTTGACGTACGTGATCTCGACGGCGCCGGCGTCGTGGCTGCTCCACGTGATCGCGGTCCAGTATCCCAGTTCCTCGCCGAGGTGGTGGAACGCCTCCAGGTCGACGTTCGCCGTATGCGGGGCGGCCGGAGGTGCGCCGGCCTCCAGGGCCTTCTGGACGGCGAGATCGTCGGCGATGCGTGTGTTGGGGACGCTCGTCACCCGGAGCTGCTCGGGCCGCTCGTTGCGCAGCCGCTCAGCGAGGGTGTCGATGTCCTGGTCCCAGGGTTGGTGGGGGGTGTGGGTGAGGGGGTGGGGGGTGATGCCGGTTTTGTAGAGGGTGGCGTCGTAGCGGTAGCGGGGGAGGGCGGTGTGTGCGGTGCCGCGTGTGAGTGGGATGTCG
>NZ_JAPVLS010000041.1:0-83060 GCF_027158125.1 Streptomyces sp. H39-C1 | reverse complement strand
CGTTCCCCCCGCTTCCCCGTTCCCCCCCGCCGGTCCCCCGACCGGCGTTCTGTGGACGGTCCGAATCGTCAGGCCACCAGCTCGCCGAACGACTCCTCCTCGTCGCGGCCGAAGCTCAGCGCCTCGTCCTCGCGCATCCGGCGCAGCGAGCGCCGGATGCTGCTCTTGACCGTGCCGACGCTGATGCCGAGGATGTCGGCGATCTCCGGGTCGGTGCGGCCTTCGTAGTAGCGGAGCACCAGCATGGTGCGCTGGGTCTCGGGAACCTTGGCCAGCGCCTGCCACAGCACGGCGCGCAGTTCGGTGCCGCCCATCGCGTCCGACTCGCCCACCGTCTCCGGCAGTTCCTCGGTCGGGTACTCGTTGAGCTTGCGGCGGCGCCAGGCGCTGATGTGCAGGTTGGTCATGGTGCGGCGCAGGTAGCCGCCGACGGCCGCCTTGTCGCTGATCCGGTCCCAGGCGCGGTAGGTGGAGAACAGCGCGCTCTGCAGCAGGTCCTCGGCCTCGTAACGGTCACCGGTCAGGTGGTAAGCGGTGGCGTAGAGGGAGGCGCGGCGGTCCTTGACGTAGGCGGTGAACTCCGCCTCCGCCAGGCTGTCGTGCCGCGGTACCGGAATGGTGGCCGTTGCGGTGGCCGTGGCGGCCGGTGCACCGGCGCCGCCCTCGATCGCCGTCATGTACGGCGGCCGGTTGCGGGTCACCTGGCCGGTGCTCTGTGCCGTCTGTCGTCCGGTGCCGCGAGCGCACCCCCGTCCGTTCGCGGCACCGGACTTCCCGTCGTTCCGGCCGGCGGTGTGCTGGCGCGGCTGAAGGACTGCGGTGGTGGTGGTGCTGTGCAGTGCGTTCATGTCGCGCCCCCGTCGGTGGAACCGTCTTGGTGATATTCGGCGTCGGTCTCCGTGTGGATGCCGCTGCCTTAGGTCCATAAGACTGCCGGGCCAGTTTCATGGCGCTGTCCGCCGAGTGTCACAGGCCCGTCACAGAGACTTCCGGTACACGCAGAGTGAGCCGGAGGCCGATCCTTGAGGTGAGATCCCCCAGTGCTCGATACATGGGCATCCGGTAGGTCACAATGACCGGCGTGCCTTTCCTGTTGCTTATCGAGGATGACGACGCCATCCGTACCGGCCTCGAACTCGGCCTGTCCCGCCAGGGCCACCGTGTGGTTGCCGCGGCGACGGGCGAGGACGGCCTGAAGCTGCTCAAGGAGCAGCGCCCCGACCTGATCGTGCTGGATGTGATGCTGCCGGGCATCGACGGCTTCGAGGTGTGCCGCCGGATCCGGCGCACCGACCAGTTGCCGATCATCCTGCTGACCGCCCGCAGCGACGACATCGATGTCGTCGTGGGGCTGGAGTCGGGGGCCGACGACTATGTCATCAAGCCCGTCCAGCCCCGGGTGCTCGACGCCCGCATCCGCGCCGTGCTGCGCCGCGGTGAGCGCGACAGCACGGATTCCGCGGCCTTCGGCTCCATCGTGATCGACCGTTCGGCGATGACGGTGACGAAGGACGGCGAGGATCTGCAGCTGACGCCGACCGAGCTGCGGCTGCTGCTGGAGCTGAGCCGCCGGCCCGGCCAGGCCCTGTCCCGGCAGCAGTTGCTGCGGCTGGTGTGGGAGCACGACTACCTCGGTGACTCGCGGCTGGTCGACGCCTGTGTGCAGCGGCTGCGCGCGAAGATCGAGGACGTTCCGTCGTCACCGACCCTCATTCGTACGGTCCGCGGTGTCGGGTACCGCCTGGACACGCCGCAGTGACGGACCGGTTCTTCGGCTGGGCCACCGGCATGCTGCGCTGGACCAGCCTGCGGCTGCGGCTGGTCGCGGTGTTCGCCGCGGTGGCGCTGACGGCCGCCGTGTCCGCCTCCGGGATCGCGTACTGGCTGAACCGTGACGCGGTGCTGACCCGTGCGCAGAACTCCGCGCTCAACGACTTCCGCGACTCGCTGCAGCGCAACGCGGCCTCGCTGCCGGTCAACCCGCCGTGCGAGGGGCTGAAGGACGCCGCCGACGAGATGGGCGGCCCCGGCAGCTACGCGGTGCTGCTCATCGACAGGACCCCGGACAACGGGCCGTGCGCGGCGCCGTCCAGCCGCGACGTCTTCACCCTGGACGATGTGCCGAAGGCACTCCAGGACGCGGTGAACACCCGGCACAAGCAACAGGACAACAAGTACCACCTGCACTGGCTGCGGATCTCGCTGCACGGCACGCCGTACCTGGTGGCCGGCGCGAAGATCATGGACGACGGCCCGACCGGCTACATGCTCAAGTCGCTGGACGCGGAGCGCAAGGACCTCAACTCCCTGGCCTGGTCGCTGGGGATCGCCACGATGCTCGCGCTGATCGGCTCCGCCCTGCTGGCCCAGGCCGCCGCCTCGACGGTGCTGCGGCCCGTCCAGCGGCTCGGTGTCGCGGCGCAGCAGCTCGGCGAGGGCCGGCTCGGCACCCGGCTGAAGGTGTCGGGCACGGACGAGCTGGCGGAACTGTCCAGGACGTTCAACAAGGCGGCGGAGGCCCTGGAGACGCGGGTGGAGGAGCTGAGCGCGCGGGAGGCCGCCAGCCGCCGCTTCGTCGCCGACATGTCGCATGAGCTGCGCACCCCGCTCACCGCGATCACCGCCGTGACCGAGGTGCTGGAGGACGAGGCCGACTCCCTCGACCCGATGATCGCGCCCGCCGTGCGCCTGGTGGTCAGTGAGACCCGCCGGCTCAACGAGCTGGTGGAGAACCTGATGGAGGTCACCCGCTTCGACGCGGGCACCGCCCGGCTGCTGCTCGACGAGGTCGACGTGGCCGACATGGTGACGGCGTGCATGGACGCGCGGGCCTGGCTGGACTCCGTCGAGCTGGACGCGCCGCGCGGCATCTTCGTCCGCCTGGACCCGCGCCGGCTCGATGTGATCATGGCGAATCTGATCGGGAACGCGCTCAAGCACGGCGGCTCCCCGGTCCGGGTGTCGGTGCGGACCGCCGAGGACCAGCTGGTCATCAGCGTCGCGGACAACGGTCCCGGCATCCCCGAGGACGTGCTGCCGCACGTCTTCGACCGTTTCTACAAGGCGGACGCGTCCCGCGCCCGTTCGGAGGGCAGCGGGCTCGGCCTGTCGATCGCGATGGAGAACGCACACATCCACGACGGCGACATCACCGCCGCGAACGCGCCGGGCGGCGGCGCCGTCTTCACCCTGTACCTGCCGGTGCGGCCCGCCGAGGCACTGCCCGAGGGCGACGAGGACGGCCGACCGTGACGACCATGACGTCCCTCCTGCGGAACGGCCTGCGCTCCTCGCGGGCCGGAACACTCCGCACCGCCGCGCTGCTCGCGGCCCTCGTCACCGCCGCCACCTGCGGCTGCGGCATCCGGACGACCACCGTGCCGGTGGACGCGGGACCCGCGCCCACCCGGGTGTCGTGCGCCGTGCCCCGGGCGACCGTCCCGCCGGAGACGCCCGGCGCCACCGTCGTGAAGGTGTACCTGGTGTGCAGCGCGCTGGCCGCGCAGGTCACCCGGACCGTCACGAGCTCCGACGTCACCGGGGCGCGCCCCGCTCCGGCGAGCCGGCTGGTCGCCGCCCATGAGCTGCTCGACCAGCTGAAGCGCCGGCCGTCGGCCGGGGAGGCGGAGGCCGGGTTCGCCACCGAGGTGCCCGGCAACCTGAACCTCACCGGCCCCAGGCCGGGTGATCCGAAGGACTCGCTGCGGCTGAACCTGTCACTGGACGAACTGCCGTCCTTCGCGCTGGCCCAGCTGGTGTGCACCTTCACGGCCGCGCCCGGTGTCGGCCTCGCGGACCGCTCCGTACTGCTCGGCGGTCCGGATGCCGCGGACCCCGTCAAGCGCTACCTCTGCACGTCCGCACTGCGCACCAGGCCGGACGCGGCGGACACGGCGGGAACCGTCGTCAAGTGAATGGCGTCATTCCCCTCGTGCAGCCTGAAGCCCCGATCCTGAAGGCACGCGCGATGGGCCTGGTGCTCACCGCCGTGCATCTGTCCTTCGTCGGATGGCTGATGCTCCGGCCGCACTACGTTCCCTGGGTGGCGGCGCCCAATCTGCGGCCGCTCGACACCATCCACGCCGACCTGGCCATGAGCCCGTTCGAGGCGGCCCGGCGGCTGCTCGCGGGACTGCTGCTGCTCGCCCCGCTCGGTGTCCTGCTGCCGATGACGGGCGGCCGGATCCGCACCCCCGGGGTCGGCTCCTTCGCCCGCACGGTCTTCGCCGGACTGATGGTGTCGCTGTCCGTGGAGTTCCTGCAGACGGTGGTGCCGGGCCAGATCTTCGACATCGACGCGCTGCTGCTGAACACGGCGGGCGTCGCCCTGGCGTATCTGGCGGTCGTCCCCGCGGCCCGGCGGCTGCTGCGCCGCCGCGGGTTCGGTGCCCTCACCGGGCCCGGACCCCGGGCCCGGTCTCAGGGGTCGTCCCCGACGACTCCCAGGGTCGGGATCGCCCCGTAGAGCGATGATTCGACAGGGTATGTACTCGTAGCGTTGGAGACATCGGAACACCGGAAACCTCCGGCATCCGACCTTCCGACAGGAGTACGAGATGAGCGCCCTCGCCCGCCCCACCAACGGCCGCATGATCGGCGGTGTCTGCGCCGCGCTGGCCAACCGGTTCGGCACCTCCGCCACGACGATGCGGGTGATCTTCCTGCTGTCGTGCCTGCTTCCCGGCCCGCAGTTCCTGCTCTACATCGCCCTGTGGGTGATGCTCCCGGCGGAGAAGTCCGCTACCGCCGCTTGGTGACCGGCGCGCCCAGCTTCTTCAGCTGCGCGGTGACCACCGCCGGCGGCACGTCGTAGCTCTTCGCCAGGGTGACGTCCGCGCCGCGGAAGATGCTGACGGTCGAGCCGGTACGGATCACGACGAAGTCCTGCCGTGCGCCGCTGCCGCCCGCCGCGAAGCCGAGCGCGAACCGCAGATCGTCGTCGCCCAGTTCGAGCGCGGGCCGCGGGGCGACCGCCACCGGCACTCCGGTGACGCCCCCGATGACCGGCTTGAAGCCGGCCGCGCACGCGTGAACCGCGGTCCGCAGGGCCGCGACCGCCTTCTGCGCTCCCCCGCTGCCATAGGCGGAGAGCGTGACGGTGACGCCCGCGCCGGGCATCTTCTGGCCGGCCGGGGCGAGCGCCCTCGGGACGGTCTCCTTGGCACCGGCCGGCGGACGCCCGGAGAGCAGATCGGCGAGCGGCTGGCACGCGCGCTTGTCGGCCGCCGTGGCGTCGGCGGCCGCACCGGCGGCATCGCCCGCCGTCACCGTGAAGCCCGGCACGTCCCCCGGCACGAGCGCCGTCCGCTCCAGCGCCGTGCGCGCGGGCAGCACGGCCGGCGTGGTGGCGCCGGGCCCGGTGGAGGCCCCGGCCGTGTCGCCGCCGGACGATCCGCTGCAGGCCGTGACCAGCAACAGGGGCGCGAGCAGCGCGAACCCGGCGATCCTCTGGGGAATGTGCACGCGCGGAGCGTAGCAAGAGCGACGGGCCGTACCCCGCCGGGAAGGCAGGGTACGGCCCGTCGCCGCGTCACGATGCGCGTAGCGGTCGCTGGTCGGTCCGCGGCTGGGCACCGCGGGGTCGGTGCTGTGGTGCGGGAGGGTCAGCCGCCGAGCAGGCCGCCGGGCAGCGCGTTGGTGGCCACCGGGCCGGTCGGCAGGCTGTTGGTCGTCACGCCCTTGGCCACCGGCAGACCGCCGAGGAGGCCGCCGACCGGGTCCTTCTGGGCCTCCGGCAGCGTGGAGCCGCTTCCGGTGAGCACCGTCTTGGTGGACTCGGTGGCCGTGCTGAGGCCGGGCAGGGTGTCGGTGACCTGGCCGGTGGGCAGCTGGCCGGCGAGCTGGCCGACCGTGCCCAGGGCGTCGACGGCGGGGAGGGCGGCGGCCGAGGCGGAGCCGGCGGCAGCGGCGGCGAAGGCGACGCCGAGAGCGGCGGCACCAAGGGTCTTCATGGTTCGGGTCGTCATGGCTCCGGAACGTAGTCATGACATCACGAAGGGTGCAAGCGGGGAAAATATGTACGGGCGTGGCCGTAACCCGGGGGTCACGGCCACGCCCGAAGGTTTTCCGATCAGCCCTGCGGTGTGGCAGAACCGCTGGCCAGCGCCGGTGTGGCGGCGGCCTGCTGGAACAGCCACTCCGCCTTCAGCTCGGCGTATCCGGGCTTGATTACGTCATTGATCATCGCGAGACGTTCATCGAAAGGGATGAATGCTGATTTCATCGCATTGACCGTAAACCACTGCAGGTCATCGAGGGAGTACGCGAAAGCCTCGACCAGGTGCTCGAACTCACGGCTCATGCTCGTACCGCTCATCAGCCGGTTGTCGGTGTTCACCGTGACCCGGAAGTGCAGCCGGCGCAGCAGCCCGATGGGGTGCTCGGCGTACGAGGCGGCCGCCGCCGTCTGCAGGTTGGACGACGGGCACATCTCCAGCGGGATCCGCTTGTCGCGGACGTAGCTGGCGAGCGGGCCCAGCTTGACCGCACCGTCCTCGGCGACCTGGATGTCGTCGATGATGCGCACCCCGTGGCCGAGCCGGTCGGCGCCGCACCACTGCAGCGCCTGCCAGATCGACGGCAGCCCGAAGGCCTCACCGGCGTGGATCGTGAAGTGGTTGTTCTCCCGCTTGAGGTACTCGAAGGCGTCCAGGTGCCGGGTGGGCGGGAAGCCCGCCTCGGCGCCCGCGATGTCGAAGCCGACGACGCCGTGGTCCCGGTAGCGGTTGGCGAGTTCGGCGATCTCCAGCGAGCGGGCCGCGTGCCGCATCGCGGTCAGCAGCGCGCCGACGCGGATGCGGTTGCCGTCCTCACGGGCCCGGCGCTCGCCCTCACGGAAGCCCTCGTTGACCGCTTCGACGACCTCTTCGAGGGTCAGTCCGGCTTCGAGGTGCTGCTCGGGGGCGTAGCGGATCTCCGCGTACACGACACCGTCGGCCGCGAGGTCCTCGGCACACTCGGCGGCGACCCGCACCAGCGCCTCGCGGGTCTGCATGACCGCGCAGGTGTGGGCGAACGTCTCCAGGTACCGCTCCAGGGAGCCGGAGTCGGCGGCCTCGCGGAACCAGGTGCCGAGCTTGTCCGGATCGGACTCGGGGAGACCGGCGTAGCCGGATTCGCGGGCGAGATCGACGATCGTGCCGGGACGCAGCCCGCCGTCGAGGTGGTCATGGAGGAGCACCTTGGGCGCGCGACGGATCTGGTCCGGGGTCGGGGTGCTCGTTTTCTGGCTCTGCATTCACGAACGATACCGCCTACGCGCGTAGATCACCTCCCGGGGCGGATTATTTTCCGCACGGACATGTAGCGCACACC
This sequence comes from Streptomyces sp. H39-C1, assembly GCF_027158125.1. Lineage (NCBI taxonomy): Bacteria > Bacillati > Actinomycetota > Actinomycetes > Kitasatosporales > Streptomycetaceae > Streptomyces > Streptomyces sp. H39-C1. The sequence goes on along the minus strand of NZ_JAPVLS010000041.1, from coordinate 75,746 downwards.
CCTCCGTCTGCCATCGTTGGGCCATGGCTTCGCAAGCATTAACGGCGCGGGATGCCCGGCTCGGCCGGCCGGTCGCGCCGGGACTCGTTCCCGCCCCGCGGCGCGAGACCGGAGAGACGGTCCGCGCCGTCGTCCTTGTCCTCCCCGGCGGTGACGCCACCAGCACCCGCCGCCGCTCCCCGCTGGCCGCCGCCCTCATGTGGCCGCTCGCCCGCCATCTGGTGCGCGAAGGCCGGGCCGACGGCCTCGCCGCCCATGTCGTCCACTACCGCTACCGCGGCTGGAACGGCGGCAACGCCCATCCGGCGGAGGACGCCGCATGGGCCGTCGGCGAGATCGTCCGCCGCTACGGCGACGTCCCGGTCTGCCTCGTCGGCATGGACATGGGCGCCCGCGCGGCGCTGCACGCCGCGGGCCACCCCGCCGTCAACTCCGTTGTGGCGCTGTCCCCTTGGCTGCCGCCCGGCGAGGAACCCGATCCGGTGAAACAGCTCATCGGCCGCCAGGTCCTCATAGCCCACGGCACCGACGACTTCGCCACCGATCCCGAACTCTCCTACCTCCTCGCGGAACGCGCCAAGAAGGTCAACCGCGACGTGTGCCGCTTCGAGGTCCACACCGACGGCCACACCCTCCACCAACACCGCGCCGAGATCTTCGCCCTCACCACCGACTTCACCCTGGGCGCCCTCCTCGACCGCCCCTTCGCCCGCCCCATCGCGGACGCACTGGCGGCACCACCACCGCTGGGCCTGCGAATGCCACTCGCCTCCGGCTTCGGCCAGTCCCTCCATCACTAGGGCCTGGCCCTGGGCCGCGGCCTACCGCGGCAGCAGCTGCCCCCGGCGCGACAGCAGGAACTTCTTGAACGCCGCCACCGGCGCCGTGTCCGGATGCCCGTCCAGCCACGCCACCCCGATGTACCGCACCGCGCGCGGCGCCGACACCGTCAGCTCGACCACCCCCGGCCGCGGCACCGCCGGCGGCGGCAACAGAGCCACGCCCAGCCCCGCCGCCACCAACCCGCGCAACGTCTCCGCCTCCTCGCCCTCGAACGCGAGCCGCGGTACGAAGCCCGCCTCGGCGCAGAGGTCGTCGGTGATCCGCCGCAGCCCGTAGCCCGGTTCGAGGGCGACGAACAGATCACCCGCGGCCTCGTCCAGCCGGACCCGCTTACGGTTCGCCAGCCGGTGGTCGGCCGGGACCACCAGCCGCAGCCGCTGCTCGTCGAGCCGCCGGACCACCAGGTCCGGCGCGTCCGGCGGCGGCGACGTCAGGCACAGGTCCAGCTCGCCGGCGCGCAGCCGCTCCAGCATCGCCTCGGCGTAGTTCTGCACCAGCTGGAACTGCACGCGCGGATAGTCCGCGCGGAAGCCGCGCAACAGCGACGGGACGGTCTCGGACCCGAGCGTGTGCAGAAAGCCGAACGCCACCTTGCCCGTGTGCGGATCGGCGTCCACCCGTACCGCCTCGGCGGACCGCTCCACCTCGCCGAGCGCCCGCTCCGCCGACGCCAGGAAGGTGTGACCCGCGCGGGTCAGCTGGACGTTGCGGCCCCGGCGGGCGAACAGCGCGACCCCCAGATCCTGCTCCAGCCGGACCATCGCACGGCTCAACGTCGACTGCGGCATCCCGAGTTGCTGCGCGGCGCGCGTCACGTGCTCGTGCCGCGCCACGGCGGCGAACTGGGCGAGGCGCGGCGCCAGCACCGCCGCCCAGGACTCGCCGTCCAGGTCCGCGACGGTCGGCGCCGCGACCGGCGGCCGGCCTGTTACGGAAGTGTCTTTTCCGTTGCGGGGCGATGACATCGACCCCGCTGACCTCTGCTCATGCGTCACAGCATCAATACTGCACTGTTTGTGCATTGGACGCATAAAACCGGCGGTCCTAGATTCATGGCATGCCTCCCGCCGATACGGAGGCGTCCGCCGCACTGCGCGCGGGCGCCTCTGCTCCGCCGTCCCCCGACACCACCGCCAAGCTCAGCCCCGGCAGCCCCGGCTACCGCCGCGCCAACTTCGCGCTCTTCGCCGCCGGTCTCGCCACGTTCGCGCTCCTGTACTCCACGCAGGCACTGCTCCCCGCGATCTCCGCCGACCTCGCGCTGACCCCCGCACAGGCGAGCCTCACGGTCACCGCCACCACCGCCGCCCTCGCCATCGCGCTGCTGCCGGTGAGCGCGCTCAGCGAGAAGTACGGCCGTACGGCGGTCATGACCGCCTCCGTCTTCAGCGCGGCTCTCCTGGCCCTCGTGATCCCGTTCGCCCCGGACCTCACCACGCTCGTCGTGCTGCGTGCCGTACAGGGCGTGGCACTGGCCGGGCTCCCCGCGACCGCCATGGCGTACCTCGCCGAGGAGATCCACCCCAAGGCGGTGGCCTCCGCGATCGGCCTGTACGTGGCGGGCAACAGCATCGGCGGCATGAGCTCGCGGGTGTTCTCCGGAGCGGTCTCCCAGGCACTCGGCTGGCGCACCGCCCTCTTCGTCGTCGGCCTCGTCGCGCTCGCCTGCGCCCTCGCGTTCCGCCTCCTGGTCCCGCCGGCCCGCAACTTCCAGCCCGGCCCGGTCAACCCGGCGGCCCTCCTCCGCACCGTCACCGGCCACCTCGGCAACGCGCTGCTGCGCAGGCTCTACGCGATCGGCCTGCTCTTCATGGCCGTGTTCGGCGCGGTCTACACGGTGCTCGGGTATCGGCTGATGGCTGAGCCGTTCGGGCTCTCGCAGACCGCGGTCGGCCTGATCTTCCTCGTGTACCTGGTGGGAACGGCGGCCTCGGCGGGATCCGGTGCGCTTCTTGGCCGGGTCGGCCGCCGGGGGTCGCTCTACGTCGCGGTGAGTCTGGCGGCGGCCGGCCTGCTGCTGACTCTGTCGACGTCGCTGGTTCTGGTGCTGGCCGGCCTCGTACTGATCACCGGTGGCTTCTTCACCGGCCACGCCGTGGCGTCGTCTTCCGTGAGCCGGACGGCGACGACGGGTCGGGCTCAGGCGTCGGCGCTGTACCTGACGGCGTACTACATAGGGAACAGCGTGGGCGGCACCGTGGGCGCTTCCGCTTTCAACGCGGCGGGGTGGGAGGGGACGGTGGCCCTCAGCCTTTCGGCGCTGGTTGGGGTGGCGGGGATCACCCTCTACGCCACGCGGCGCGCTGTGCTTACTGCTCGGGCCGGTGGTGGGTCGGGGGCCGGGCCTTCCGGTGCAGGGGTCCGAAATCGACTATTTACGGGCGTGGCCGCCCACAAATAGCTCGGCAGCATTTCGGCCCCCTACACCTCCAGCCCCGTCCCCCTCACGTCCAAGCCCCGGCGTCGGCTGAGCCCGGCATCTAGCCGACGGGGAACGATCCCGTCGCCAGCGTGATCCCGAACGGCGCGGGCAGCTCGATCGGATCGCCGAATTTCACGGCGTGGTGAGACCGGTAGACATCACCCTCCGGCTCGCTGAACAGGGTGACGGTCGGACCGCCAGGTGCCCAGGAGTCGATCAGCAGATACAGCGGCACCCCGGCGCACGCATAGGCGGCGGGTTTGCTGATCCGATCATGACCCGGGTTGCTCGGCGAGGTGATCTCGGCGATGAGCCGGGCCTCACTCGCGGCGATGAAATGACCGGGCCTCTGCAGCGCCGCCTTCGGCACAACCGCCAGGTCAGGGATGAAGAGGCCCTTGCGCGACGGCACTGCGAGCCCCTGCGTTTGAAAGATGCCCCAGTCTCGGGGGATCACCCGATACAGCTCACGTTGCAGATCATCCGCAATGTTGTTGTGGTCATTGGCGGGCGGTGGTGCCACGGTGACGATCCCCTCGATGATCTCCACCGTGCAGCCCTCGGGTACGTCCGTCTCTTCCCAGATACGGACGAGGTCGTCCCAGCCGTAGCCGTTGTACGACTCCGGCTCGACGTTGAGTGCGCTCATGGTGTGCTCCTCGTTCGGTACGTCACCGATCCCAGCATGCAGAACGGGACCGGTGGACGTCCACCGATCCCGTTCACCCATACGGGGAAGCCGCAGGCCAGAGGCCTCATCTGGCGTGGCTGCCCCCGGCTGCGAGCTGGGCCCAGACGAGTTTGCCGACGCCCTGGCGGGTGTTCACGCCCCAGCATCCGCGGGTGAGCTCCTGCACCAGCGCGAGGCCGCGCCCCCATTCGTCGTCCTCGGACGGCTGCCGCATCTCCGGCCGCTTCCCGTTCGCGTCATGCACCTCGATGCGCACGCCGCCGGCCAGCCGAATGACCCGCGTCTCGACCCGTCGCCCCGGCACCCGTCCGTGCACCACCGCATTCGTCATCAGCTCGGAGATGACGAGCACAGCCGGTTCGACGAGGCCTGCCAATCCCCAGTCGTTGAGCGTCTCCTCCAGCAGGTGCCGGGCCTGGCCGACCGAGCGGGGTGAGGACGGCCACCGCGTTGTCACCACGGAGGCCCCATCGCGAACTCCGCCCCTGGGCGGTACCTGTTGCATCGTCGTGCCTCCGTCGTCCCGGGGCCGTTACTCTCGGCGAAGTCGTGCGTGCTCTATGTGAGCAACCGCATGCAAGCGTGGCACTCCCGGCGCTACGGTGATAGCGCTCCAGCGGAATTCTGCCGTCAACTTTTCGCGTGAACTTCCTTGTCCCACCAGGGATTTCACACCCCACGACGACATCTCCCGCTGTGGCGCAGAAGGTTCCTTGCACGCGCGGAACCTTCCCCCACACACTGGAACACTGCGCGGAGGAGAAGCAGATGATCACAGACGTGGAGGCGGCAACGCCCGCTCTCTGCCGCCTCCAGTTAGGCAGCGAACTGCGCCAACTGCGGCTGGCCGCCGACCTCAAGGGTGCCCAAGTGGTCAAGAAGCTGATCTGGAGCCCCTCGAAGCTCACCCGGCTGGAAACCGGGGAGAATTCGTCCGTCGAGACCCCTGATGTCATGGCTCTGTGCGAGATCTACGGAGCGGATACGGAGACCCGGGCTCGGTTGCAGGGATACGCGGCTGTCACCAAGACCAAACGCGACTGGTGGCTGATGCCTGAGTACCGCCCGGTCATCGGCCCTGGGATCAAGGCATTCCTGGACCTTGAGGCCACTGCAACCTCGCTCCAGAACTACGAGTCCCAATTCGTCCCCGGCCTGCTGCAGACCGAGGCGTACGTGCGCGCCATCCACCAACGCGCCCACCGGGAACGCCCAGCCGAGGACATCGACCGCGTGGTGTCGGTCCGCACCACCCGACAGGCGATCCTCAGTCGCGGAGACTCGCCCCTGAAGTTCACCGCGATCATCGACGAGGCGGTGCTGCTACGGAAAGTCGGCAGCCCGACCGTCATGCGCGATCAACTCAACCACGTCATCAACGTAGTTGAATCCCGGCACAATGTGAACGTGCAGGTTGTGCCCTTCCGCGTCGGCGCCCACTCGGGGATGAACGGATCGTTCTTCGTCATCCAGTTTCCGGAAAAGCTCGCGCTCAAGCCGATGGTCTACCTGGAGAACCTGACGGACGCCTGGGTCAAGAGAGGCGATAGTGCCGTGGAGCGCTACGGGGACTCGATCTCCGAACTCCGGGCCCTCGCTCCGGGACCGCAGGAGTCCTTGAACATGATCAAAGAAGCGATCAAGGAGCACTGATACCGATGACCACCACGGCTGACGTCCTCAAGCACACCAACTGGTTCAAGTCGAGCTACAGCAACGATCACGGCGGCGCATGCGTCGAGGGCGCCCGCCTCGCCGACGGATCGATGGCCGTCCGCGACTCCAAGGACCCGCACGGCCCTGCCCTGATCTTCACCGCCGACGCATGGCAGTCGTTCGCGTCCGCGACCCAAAACGGCGAGTTCCCCGCAGCTTAAGGAGCAGAGATGCCGATGCCCACCAGCGCCCGCGCCCTCAACAACGCTGCCTGGTTCACATCCAGCTACAGCGACAACCAGGGCGGCGCATGCGTCGAGGGCGCCCGCCTGGCAGACGGCTCGATGGCCGTCCGCGACTCCAAGGACCCGCACGGGCCCGCCCTGGTCTTCACCGCCGACGCATGGCGGTCATTCGCGGCCGCAGTCGGGTACGGCGAGTTCCCCGACGCCTGAGTACGGACGGAGGGGGACGGGGGCGGAGGGGGTGGGGTTCGAAATGCTGCCGAGCTATTTGTGGGCCGCCAGGCCCGTAAATAGTCGATTTCGAACCCCACCCCCGGAGTCACCGGCCCCCGGCCCGCCCGCGCACCCGCAGCGTTACGCGATCCGGTCCAGCACAATCGGCTTGGGCTCGAACGCCGCGCCCGGCGCCCCCACCAGCACCCCACCGTCCAGCGCGTCCAGCGCGTACGCGAACTTCTCCGGCGTGTCCGTGTGCAGCGTCATGAGGGGCTGGCCCGCCACGACGGAGTCGCCCGGCTTGGCGTGGAGCTCGACGCCCGCGCCGAGCTGGACCACGTCCTCCTTGCGCGCGCGCCCGGCGCCGAGGCGCCACGCCGCGATACCGACGGCGTACGCGTCGAGGACTTCGAGGACGCCGCTCGTCGAGGCGTGCACGACGTGCTGTTCCCGCGCCACCGGCAACGTGGCGTCGGGGTCGCCGCCCTGGGCGGCGATCATGCGGCGCCAGATGTCCATCGCGGAGCCGTCCGCGAGGGCCTTCGCCGGATCGGCGTCGGGCAGACCGGCCGCGTCGAGCATCTCGCGCGCCAGCGCCAGCGTGAGCTCGACGACGTCGGAAGGCCCACCGCCCGCCAACACCTCGACAGACTCCCGCACCTCCAGCGCGTTACCGGCCGTGAGGCCGAGCGGCGTGGACATGTCCGTCAGCAGCGCGACCGTGCGCACGCCGTGGTCCGTACCGAGGCCGACCATCGTCGACGCCAGCTCGCGCGCGTCCTCGATCGTCTTCATGAAGGCGCCGGTGCCGACCTTCACGTCGAGCACGAGCGACCCCGTGCCCTCGGCGATCTTCTTCGACATGATCGAGGAGGCGATGAGCGGGATCGCCTCGACGGTGCCGGTGACGTCGCGCAGCGCGTAGAGCTTCTTGTCGGCGGGGGCGAGGCCGTCGCCCGCGGCGCAGATGACGGCGCCGGTGCCGCGCAGCACGTCGAGCATCTCGGCGTTGGTCAGCGACGCGCGCCAGCCCGGGATGGACTCCAGCTTGTCGAGGGTGCCGCCGGTGTGGCCGAGGCCGCGGCCGGACAGCTGCGGCACGGCCGCGCCGCAGGCGGCCACGAGCGGGGCCAGCGGCAGCGTGATCTTGTCGCCGACGCCACCGGTGGAGTGCTTGTCGGAGGTGGGGCGCGGGAGGGAGGAGAAGTCCATCCGCTCACCGGAGTTGATCATCGCGGCGGTCCAGCGGGCGATCTCGGCACGGTCCATGCCGTTGAGGAGGATCGCCATGGCGAGCGCGGACATCTGCTCGTCGGCCACGACACCGCGCGTGTACGCGTCGATGACCCAGTCGATCTGCTCGTCGCTGAGGCGGCCGCGGTCGCGCTTGGTGCGGATGACGGAAATGACGTCCATGACAGGGGTTTCCTTAGCGGTTCAGGTCTTCGGAGCCGAAGGCGTCCGGCAGGACTTCGCTCATCGGGACGACGCCGCGCGGCGTGTCGACGAGGAGGCCGGGGCCGCCGTTCTCCCACAGCAGCTGGCGGCACCGGCCGCACGGCATGAGGAGGTTGCCGCGCAGGTCCACGCAGGTGAAGGCGGTCAGCCGGCCGCCGCCGGAGGCGTGCAGCGCGGAGACGAGTCCGCATTCGGCGCAGAGCGCGACTCCGTAGGAGGCGTTCTCGACGTTGCAGCCGACGACGACACGGCCGTCGTCGACGAGGGCGGCGGCGCCGACCGGGAAGTGCGAGTACGGGGCGTAGGCCCGGGACATGATGTCCTGGGCCTGCTTCCGCAAGCCCTCCCAGTCGACGGAGTCGACGGCCCCGGAGCCGGCCTCGGCACCAGCACCGGCCTCGGCACCCGCACCGGCACCCGCACCGGCACCGGCACCGGCACCGGCACCCGCAGGCTCGTCGAAGCCCTCGGCAGGAGGATGCGTCACTTGCCCTGGCCCTTCCGGTACGGCTGGCCGTCGGCCGCCGGCATCCGCAGTCGCTGCGAGGCGAGCGCGAGCACCAGCAGGGTGACGATGTACGGCGTGGCCCCGACGAGCTGGTCCGGGACCGTGTCGGTCAGGGAGTACCAGACGACCAGCAGCGCGGCGACGGCGCCGCCCACCACGGCCGGCAGGTACTTCTTCTGGTAGAGCCGCCAGGCGGCCAGCGCGGCCAGGCCGACCGCGAGGGCGAGCAGCAGGGCGTGCACGGTCTCGCCGCCGTTGCGGAGCTGGAGGCTGTCGGAGTAGCCGAACAGGCCCGCGCCCATGGCGAGCCCGCCGGGCCGCCAGTTACCGAAGATCATGGCGGCGAGGCCGATGTAGCCGCGGCCGCCGGTCTGGCCCTCGTTGTAGATGTGCGAGGGGACGATGGCGAGGAACGCGCCGCCGAGGCCGGCGAGACCGCCGGAGGCGATGACCGCCAGGTACTTGTACTTGTAGACGTTGACGCCCAGCGACTCGGCGGCGATCGGGTTCTCACCGCAGGAGCGCAGCCGCAGACCGAACGCGGTCCGCCACAGGACGAAGAACGTGGCCACGAAGAGCGCCGCGGCCAGGATGGTGAGCGACGACAGGTCCGTGACGAGGCCGCCGATGATCCCGGCGATGTCCGAGATCAGGAACCAGTGGTGGCCTTCGAGGGTGTGCATCCAGTCGGAGAGGCCGGGGACGGTGAACGACTTGATGTCGTCCATCGGCGGCGACTGCTTGGGGCTGCCACCCGCGGCCGCGGCCTTGCCCATGCTGAACCAGATCTTGGCCAGGTACTGGGTGGTACCCAGCGCCAGGATGTTGATCGCCACACCGGAGACGATGTGGTCGACGCCGAAGGTAACGGTCACGACGGCGTGGATCAGGCCGCCGGCCGCGCCACCGAGGATGCCGGCGAGGACGGCGAGCCACGGGTTGGTCTGCCAGCCCGCCCATGCCCCGAAGAACATGCCGAGCATCATCATGCCCTCGAGGCCGATGTTGACCACGCCGGCCCGCTCCGACCACAGGCCGCCGAGGCCGGCGAGGCCGATCGGCACGGCCATGGTCAGGGCGCCGGAGATCTGCCCGGAGGATGTCATGTCGTTGGCGCCGGTGATGGCGCGTACGGCGGAGATGAGGATCAGCGCGCCCGCGATGATCAGCAGCACACGGGAGAACGTGAGCTTGGCGCGGATCTTCGCCGCGGGGCTCTTGGCGGTCTTGCCGGGGGTAGCCGTGGCGCTCACGCTGCCGCCTCCTGCTTGGTGCGGGCCTGGGCGGCGAGTTCTTCGCCGACCTTCTGTTGCTGGCGTTTGATGCCGTAGCGGCGGACGACCTCGTAGGCGATGACGACGCAGAGCACGATGATGCCCTGCATGACGCCGACGATTTCCTTGTCGTAGTCCTCGAACTCCAGCTTGCTGGACGCGATTTCCAACCAGCCCCACAGCAGCGCGGCCAGCGCGATACCGATCGGGTGGTTCCGGCCGAGCAGCGCCACGGCGATGCCCGTGAAGCCGATACCGGCCGGGAACTCGGTGCTGAACTGGTGCGCGTCGTTGAGCAGCACCGGCATGCCGACCAGCCCGGCGATGGCGCCCGAGAGCAGCATGCTGGTGATGATCATGCGCTTGACGTTGACCCCGCTGGCGCCGGCCGCGGACTCCGAGCGACCGACCGTCCGCAGGTCGAAGCCGAAGCGGGTGCGGGAGAGGCCGAACCAGTAGAGGACGCCGACGAGGACGGCGATGACGATGAAGCCCCAGATCGTGCCGTCCGTGCCCATGTCGAACCCGAAGAAGTGCCCCGAGGAGGGGATTTCCTTGGTGGAGACCGAGTTGGTGTCCGCGTGCAGCTGGGCGAGCCGGCCGGGGATCATGAAGTAGCCGATCACCGCGGTGGCGATGGCGTTCAGCATGATCGTGGTGATGACCTCGCTGACGCCTCGGGTCACCTTGAGCACACCCGCGATGCCCGCCCACATCGCGCCGACGAGCATCGCGGTGAGGATGATCAGCGGGATCTGGATGACGGAGGGCAGGTTCACCGCGCCGCCGACGACGGCCGCGAAGAAGGCCGCGAGGCGGTACTGGCCGTCGACGCCGATGTTGAACAGGTTCATCCGGAAGCCGATGGCCACCGCGATGCCGGCGAGGTAGTACGGCGTCGCCTTGTTGAGGATGAAGACCTGGCTGTCGCTTGTCAGGCCCTTGTCGAACATCACGTTGAACGCGTGGAACGGTTCCTTGCCGGTGGCCAGGAGCACGAGCGCGGTGAGGACGAAGGCGGCGACGATCGCCAGTACGGGAGCGGCCAGGCCGAGGATCAGCCGATCCTTGTCGAACTTCTTCATCGGTCCTCTCCTTCGGCGTCCGTGTGCTCGAGGTGGCCGGAAGCGGCGCCGGTCATGGCGGAACCCAGCTCCTCAGGAGTGATCGTGGCGGGGTCGGCGTCCGCGACCAGGTGGCCGCGGTACATCACCCGCAGGGTGTCGGACAGGCCGATCAGTTCGTCCAGGTCGGCGGAGATCAGCAGCACGGCGAGGCCCTCGCGGCGGGCCTGCCGGATCTGGTCCCAGATCTGCGCCTGCGCGCCGACGTCCACACCGCGGGTCGGGTGCGCGGCGATCAGCAGCTTGGGCAGGTGGCTCATCTCGCGGCCGACGATCAGCTTCTGCTGGTTGCCGCCGGAGAGGGACGCCGCGGTGACCTCGATGCCGGGCGTACGGACGTCGTACTCCTTGACGATCCGTTCGGTGTCGCGGCGGGCCGCGGTCAGGTCCAGCAGCGCGCCGCGGCTGTTGGGCTTCTCGGTGACGTGGCCGAGGATGCGGTTCTCCCACAGCGTGCCTTCGAGGAGCAGGCCGTGCCGGTGGCGGTCCTCGGGGATGTACCCGATGCCGTCCTCGCGCCGCTTGCGGGTGGGGGCGGTGGAGATGTCGGCGCCGTCCAGGGTGATCACCCCGGCGTCGGGGGTCCGCATCCCCATGATGGCCTCGACCAGTTCGGCCTGGCCGTTGCCCTCGACCCCGGCGATGCCGAGCACTTCGCCCTTGTGGATCGTCAGGCTGACGTCGCCGAGCACGGTGCGCTCGATGCCCTCGGCGTCGACGGCGGCCAGCTTCAGCCCCTTGACGTCCAGCAGGACCTCGCTGGTCACCGTGGACTCGCGGGTCTCCGGCGACGGCAGTTCACTGCCGACCATGAGTTCGGCGAGCTGCTTGACGGTGACCGACTTCGGGTCGGCGTCGCCGACCGTCGTACCGCGGCGGATGACCGTGATCGCGTCGGCGACCGAGAGCACCTCGCCCAGCTTGTGCGAGATGAAGATGATCGTCAGGCCCTCGGACTTGAGCTCGCGGAGGTTGGCGAAGAGCGCCTCGACCTCCTGCGGCACGAGGACCGCGGTCGGCTCGTCCAGGATCAGGGTGCGGGCGCCGCGGTAGAGGACCTTGAGGATCTCCACGCGCTGCCGGTCGGCCACCCCGAGGTCCTCGACGAGGAGGTCGGGGCGGACGCCGAGGCCGTAGGCGTCGGAGAGCTCCTTGATCTTGGCGCGGGCCTTGCCGCCGATGCCGTGCAACTGCTCGGCCCCGAGAACGATGTTCTCCAGCACGGTGAGGTTGTCGGCCAGCATGAAGTGCTGGTGCACCATCCCGATGCCGAGCCGGATGGCGTCGGCCGGGGTGTGCAGGTCCGCCTTCTCGCCGTCGAGGGTGATGGTCCCCTCGTCGGGGCGCTGCATCCCGTAAAGGATCTTCATGAGGGTCGACTTGCCCGCGCCGTTCTCGCCGACCAGGGCGTGGACGGTGCCACGGAGCACGGTGATGTCGATGTCGCGGTTGGCGACGACGCCGGGGAAGCGTTTGGTGATGCCGCGGAGTTCGACGGCGGGGGGACTGCTGGACGCGTTGATGACGCACTCTCCTCGCGGGGCAGAGCGGAGCGATGGGGGTGAACGTATCGCGAGGATCGGACTCTACGCGCGTAGCGGCGCCAGATCCACAGTTGTCGCGGGATACATACGGCACGGTGGCCGCACAAGGCACGAGGCCCGGCAGGGAGCGTGACGTTCCCTGCCGGGCCTCGCGTCGGTGATCAGCTGGTCGGAGTCGTCCGGACCGTCAGCGTGCCGTCGGTGATCTTCTTCTTCGCGGCGTCGAGCTGGGCCTGGATGTCATCGATGTAGCCACCGGAGGTGGCCAGGCCGACGCCACCCGCCTTGAGGTTGTAGACGTGCGTGCCGGTCAGCGGCTTGCCGTCCTTGACGCTCTTGATGACGTCGTAGACCGAACCGTCGACGTTCTTGACGGCGGAGGTCAGGATCGCGGTCTTCCACTGCGCCAGGCCCTTGTCCTGGTACTGGTCGCCGTCGACGCCGATCGCCCAGGTGCCCTTCTTGCCCGCGACGGCCTCGATGGCGCCGGAGCCGGAGCTGCCCGCGGCCGCGTAGATCACGTCGATGCCGCGGTCGAGCATGCCCTTGGCCTTGGCCTTGCCCTCAGCCGGCTTCGCGAAGCCGGAGAAGTCGCCGCCCTGGGTGATGTACTCGATGTCGACCGAGACGTCGGGCTTGGTGTCCTTGACGCCCTGCTGGTAGCCGGCCGCGAACTTCTTGATCAGCGTGGTGTCCACGCCGCCGATGAAGCCGACCTTGTTGGTCTTGGTCTTCAGCGCCGCGGCGACACCCGCGAGGTAGGAGCTCTGCTCCTCGGTGAAGTTGATGCTGTCGATGTTCGCGCCCTCGACCACGGAGTCAACGATCGCGAAGGTCGTCTTCGGGAACTTCTTCGAGACGGCCTTCACCGAGTCGGCATAGGCGAAGCCGACACCGATGACCGGGTTGTAGCCCGCACCGGCGAGGTCGTTGAGCTTCTGCTCGCGGTCCGCCTCGGTGTCGGTGTTCTTGGCGGTGAGCTCCTTGCTGCCCAGGTTGAACTCGGCCTTGGCCTTGTCCAGTCCCTTGGCGGCGGAGTCGTTGAAGGAGTGGTCGCCTCGGCCGCCGACGTCGTAGGCGATACCGACGCCCTTGTCCTTGCTGTCGTCGGAGCTGCTGCTGCCACACGCGGTGGCGGTGAGGGCGAGGGCCGCGGACGCGACACCCGCAGCAACGATCTTGGTAACCCGGCGCACGAGGGTCCCCTTCATTCGAAAGCGCCCCGTCCGGCGCTGGCTAAGCGGGAGCTTAACGCGCGTAGATGTCAGGTAAAGGCTGAATGAAGACCTGTTATCGGATCGACGCATTTCGGCCAGGTGAACCACCCGTAAGCACCACGCCACCCACCGTCAGACCAGCAGCGCAGCCCCTGCGAGCAGCTCGGCGCCGATCACGACCGGGTCCTCGGCGTCCTGGGATTCACCCGGATGGACGCCGTGTCGCGCCGGCCCGTCGGCGGGTCGCAGACCGAGCCTGGCGAGCGCTCCCGGCACGTGCTCCAGGTACCAGGCGAAGTCCGCGCAGCCGAGGCTCTGACCGGTGTCCTCGACGGCGTGCGCGCCGCGGCTCAGCGTGATCGCCTCGCGCAGCAGCTCCGTCGACTCCACCTCGTTGACGACCGGCGGGACGACGCGCTGGTACCGGATCTCGCACTTCGCCCGGTACATGCCGGCCACCTGGTCGATCACCTCGTGCACCAGGTCGGGCGCGTCGTTCCAGGCCGCCAGGTCCAGGCAGCGGACGGTGCCCTCCAGCTCCGCGTGCTGCGGGATCACGTTGCAGGCGTGGCCGGCCTCGATGCGGTCCCACACGACCCGGACGCCGGAGCGCGGGTCCATCCGGCGGGCCAGCACGGCCGGCAGTTCGGTGGCCATCTTGGCGGTGGCCATCACCAGGTCGGTCGTCAGATGCGGGCGGGCGCTGTGGCCGCCCGCGCCGTCGAGCTTCAGGACCAGACGGCCGACGGCCGCGGTGATCGGGCCCTGCCGCAGACCGATCCGTCCGGCGTCGGTGTCCAGGTCGCCGTGCACGGCGAGGATCCGGCCGACGCCCTCCAGCACCTCCGCCTCGATGGCGCCGAGCGCTCCGCCCGGGGTCGCCTCGTCCGTCGGCTGCAGGATCAGCCGCACCGGGCGCGGCAGCCTGCCCTCGCGTTCCAGGGCGGCGAGCGCCAGAGCGGCGCCGAGCAGCACCGCGTCGATGTCGCTGTGCAGTGCCAGACGCGGACGGGCGGGGTCGGTGGCGCCGATGTCACAGACGATTCCGGTCCCGCCGGGCAGTACCCGCGGCCGTAGACCGTCCTGCTCCAGCCGGGCCAGAACGGCCGCGGCGGCGGCCTCGGCGTCGTGGGAGTCCGGCCGGCCCGTTGCTGGGCGGCGGCTCAAGTCCCGGCGGAACGCGATCAGTTCGGCGCGCAGCCCCGCGGGCAGCGCGCCGGATGGCACTGCGGGTGAGTCGTTCACCTCCGACAGCGTAGGCCCCATGGGAGATCCTCCAGCGTTGATCGAGAGAAATTCATTCCTGTTGAAGGAGAAGAAATCACCCGATCGGCGCATACCCAATCCCTCTGGGGGGTATCACGGCCTCTTGGGCCTTCACCACCCATCCCATCCTCGCTCAACGATCCATCGATCGCGAGGCAACGGCTCCGGCGCAGGGGGTGTCCCGTGCCACACCGGGGTCCGGTGGCCCGGAGCGTAGGGGCCGGGCATCGCGGCCCACTGGATCCGCGGGGGGATCCGGGCCTGGACACAGCCCCCTAAGCGGTCGCGGTGACGGAGGTCAGGCCGTGCAGGTCCCTGGCGGTGCCGGTGATGCCGGAGAGGAAGCCCTGCGCGCGGGGTGAGGCGGTGTGGGTGAGCCAGCCGTCGTCGATGTCGCGGACGACGACCTTGACCCCGGTGCCGGCCAGCGCGAGCGGCAGCGTGTGGACGACCGTGGACGGGAAGCTGAGCACGGTGTGACCGATCGGCCCCCGGCGGGCGACCAGTTCCAGCGGCAGGTCGGGGCGGACGATCTCCAGCCCGGTCTGGACGGCGAGCCGGTGCAGCTTGGCCGTGTCCTCGCGGCGGTGCGCGAAGTAGCGGGTGGCGCCGTGGGATTCGGCGAGGGTGGCGACCGCGGCGAGGTAACGGTCGAGGTCGACGACCCCGGTCTCGACGAGGGACGTGCCGATGATGTCGGTGCCGGCGGTGATCCGCGGCGGCCCGAAGCGCGACCGCGTCCACGCGAACCGGTTGGCGCGCAGCGCCATCCCGGCCGGCGGTGTCGCGGGCATCGCGCTGAAGAGTTCGACGGTGCGGCGGCGGCCGGGGGTCAGCCGGCGGCGGGCGGCCGAGGCGAAGACCGCGAAGGCCGCGTCGACGGGCGACCGGCGGCCCGCGCGGTGCCAGCGCACCAGACGGCCGCCCCTGCTCAGGATCTCGGTGAACTCCATGGTGGCGGTGCCGTCGTCGACCACGGTGATCTCCCGGGCCCGGCACAGCGGCAGGAGCACCTGCACCAGCCGGGAGAACGGATCACCGATGACGAGGTGGCGTACGCGCAGCAGCAGCGGCGCCAGGGTCATGGCGGTACGCAGCAGGCCGAGCCGGTTGCTGCGGGCCTCGAACCAGCGGACGGTGACGCCGTCGTCCCGGGCGAGCTCCGCCATGCGGCGCAGCTGCCCGCGGCTCATCGGGTCGCGGGGCGAGAGCACCACGACGGTGAGCGGGCCGGTGACCGGGCCGCCGCCCGGGGCGGCCGGAGCCGCCCCGGGACGCGGTGCGGCGACCGCGGTCGGGGGGTGTATGTGCGACCACTCCAGGACGTTGAGGAGCTGGACAGGGGACTCGACCAGTGCGAGCGGTCCCCGGCCGGTTGCGGGCGCGGTCATCCCGTACTCCTCGTTCTCATGGTTCGCGTGGTGCGCGGTGCCCTCGGGTCATGGGGGCGTGCGCGGGGCCCGGCCGCTCGGGCCGGGGTGGCGCGGTCCGTCAGACGGAGGCGGTGGCGCGGTCCGAGCCCGACGCCTCGGCCTCGGCGACGACGCCGGGGACGCGGCGGAGCTTCTTCATCGGGCCGAGCTCGCCCTCGTAGACCTTCTTGACGCCGTCGCCGAGCGAGGTCTCGATGATGCGGATGTCGCGGACCAGGCGCTCCAGTCCCTGGGACTCGACGGAGGCGGCCTGGTCGGAGCCCCACATGGCGCGGTCGAGGGTGATGTGGCGCTCGATGAAGACCGCGCCGAGGGCGACGGCGGCCAGCGTCGTCTGGAGGCCGACCTCGTGGCCGGAGTAGCCGACGGGCACGTTCGGGTACTCGGCCTGCAGGGTGTTGATCATGCGCAGGTTGAGCTCTTCGTGCTTCGCCGGGTACGTGGACGTGGCGTGGCACATCACGATGTTGTCGCTGCCGAGCACCTCGACGGCGTGCCGGATCTGCTTCGGGGTGGACATCCCGGTGGAGAGGATGATCGTCCGGCCGGTGGCGCGCAGCGCGCGCAGCAGGTCGTCGTCGGTGAGGCAGGCGGAGGCGACCTTGTGGGCCGGGAGGTCGAACTTCTCCAGGAACGCGACGGACTCGACGTCCCACGGGGACGCGAACCAGTCGATGCCGCGCTTGCGGCAGTAGTCGGAGATGGCGTTGTAGTCGTTCTCGTCGAACTCGACGCGGTGCCGGTAGTCGATGTACGTCATGCGGCCCCAGGGGGTGTCGCGCTCGATCTCCCACTGGTCGCGCGGGGTGCAGACCTCGGGGGTGCGCTTCTGGAACTTCACGGCGTCGCAGCCGGCCGCGACCGCGGCGTCGATGAGCGCGAAGGCGTTCTCCAGGTCACCGTTGTGGTTGATGCCGATCTCGCCGGTGACGTAGACGGGCTGTCCGGTGCCGATGTAGCGGGTGCCGACCGGACGGAGGTTCTTCGGGGTCAGGGGGGTGCTGGTCACTGGGAGAGATCCTTTGCGGAGAGAGGTGCTGAGGGGACTGCTGTGAGGGGTGCGTAAGGAGGGTCGGTAGGAGGGGCGGCCAGATTCGGGCCGAGAATCCACCCGGCGATCTCGCGGATCGCGCCGCGGCCGCCCGGGGTGGAGGTGATGGAGCGGGCCGAGGCCCGTACGACGTCGTGGGCGTTGGCCACGGCGACGGGCCAGCCGGCGAGCGCGAAGCAGGGCAGGTCGTTGACGTCGTTGCCGACGTACAGGACCCGCTCGGGGGCGATCGTCTGCTCCTCGCACCACTGCTTGAGGGCGAGGTCCTTGCGGGCGATGCCGTGGAGCACGGGCACCTGGAGCTTCCTGGCCCGTGCCGCGACGACCGGGTTGGTCTCCGAGGACAGGATCAGTACGGGGAGTCCGGCGCGGCGCAGTGCCGCGATGCCGAGCCCGTCGCCGCGGTGCACCGCGACGGTCTCCCGTCCCTGGGCGTCGACCAGCACCGTGTCGTCGGTCTGGGTGCCGTCGAAGTCGAGTACCACCGCGTCGATGTCGTCGAGGGTGGGGGTGGAGCCGGCGTCGAGGAGCGGCGCGAGAGCGCGGGCCCGGACGACGTCGTCCGGCTCGTCGATCTCCAGGACGCGGGCCGGTTCGGTGCGGACCAGTGCGGTGCGGCCGAAGAACCGGTGGCCGGCGGCTCGGAAACCGGGGGCGCGCATGGCGTACGCGGCGCCGGTCTCCAACAGGTCCTGGGGGCGGTCCTGGCGGCGCGGGCGGGTGGCCTTGTCGTGGTTGACCCCCTGACCGCCGTCCTCGCCCTCACGCCAGACGAAGCCGTGGAAGGGGGCGACGGTGTGCGCGGTGTCGGCGCCGTCCTCGATGACGGCGGCGGCGACGCCGTCGACCTCCTCGCGGGTGAGGAAGGGGCTGGTGCACTGCACGAGCAGAACGACGTCGAGAACGCCGCCGCGCATCGCCTCGTAGGCGTCCATCGCGTGCAGGACGGCGGCCTCGCTGCTCGCCGTGTCGCCCGCGATGGCCGCGGGCCGCAGGACGACCTCGGCGCCGGCGGCGCGGGCCGCCTCGGCGATGGCGGGGTCGTCGGTGGACACGGCCACGTCGGTGACCAGCCGTGCCGCGAGGCATTCGCGCACCGCCCGGGTCACCAGCGGGACGCCGCCGACGGGCGCGAGGTTCTTGCCGGGGACGCCCTTGGAGCCGCCCCGGGCGGGGATGACGGCGAGGACGCGGGCGCCCGCGGGAACGGGAACGGGAGTGGGCGCGGACAGTGGGGTGGTCACGGGTGCTCCGGTCGGTCGGTTCGTCACAGCTGGCCCCAGCGGCGGATGACGGGCGCGACGCGCTGCACGCCCTGCCGGTAGGCGGTACGTGCGGAGTTGCGCGCGGCGTCCCGCAGCGCCCGGCGCAGGGCACTGGGCTCGCGCTCGGCGACCGCGCCGGGCAGCGGCTCGCCCTTGGCGTCGAGGCCGTGCCGGGCCAGCACGCCCGGCAGATAGCCGGGGGCGGTCAGCGGGGTGTAGTACGGCGCGGGCGGCGGCAGTTCGCCGGCAGCGACAAGGGTGGTGACGCGCTCACGCAGGGCCCCGAACGGGTCTTCCGAGGCCACGCCCTGGGCGGCGAGCCAGCCGGGGTCGGCCTGCGGGACATGGCCCTCGTCGAGCTGGTCCCAGGAGGCGAAGCAGCCCGAGCCGAGGAAGTGGTGGTTGCCGAGGGACTCACGGATGCCGAGGTCGGTGAGGACGGCGGTGGGGACGGAGCGGTGCAGGGACTCCAGGGCCGCGGTGGAGCTGACGGTCACCAGGAGGTCCGTGCGGTCCAGGACCTCGCCCATGTGCCCGTAGACCAGCCGCAGGTTGTCGGGCGGGCCGAGCTTGGCGACGAGCTTCTGGTACGGGTGCTCCTCGATGTGCGTGGTGTGCTCACCGGGCTTGCTGCGCAGCTTGACCAGCACCTCGCGCTCCGGGTGCCGCCGGGCGTGCTCCACCGCGCGGCGGGCCAGATAGGTGCGGTCCGTACGGCCTTCCGGCGCGGACGGCTGCACGGCGAAGGTGACGGTGAACGGCCGCTCGTCCGACGGCCGGTAGGGCGCGCCCTCCAGGAACGGCAGCGCGGTCTCGACGATGCCCGCGGTGTCAGCGCCGACACCCGCGTAGGTGTCGCGGAACCGCTGGGCGTCGTGCGCGCTGTTGGCCAGCACCACATCGGCGCCGGCCCGCAGCAGCAGGCCGTCGGCGAGCTTCTCGTAGACCACGCCGACGTATCCGGTGACGACCACCGGGCGGCGGGTGCTGCCCTCCCAGGCGCGGGCCAGACCGTGCAGCATGGCCTGGACGGTGCCGCCGACACAGGCGAGTACGACCACGTCGCAGCCGCCCTCGGCGTCCCGGCCGTGGCCGGCCTCGCTCAGGAACTCGGCGGCGGTGACCTCGCGCATCGACTCCGCGGGTATGCCGATCTCGGCGAGCTGGCGGCTCGTCGGAGTGGCCCGGCCACGGAGCAGACGGGCATCGAGCCGGACATCGGACGAAATACGGCGCGCTGTCAGCGCACCCCATTTCCAACGGGTGTCCGAATCGGCGAGAACGGTGATCCGCAACGGACCGGAAGAACTTTTCGGCACGACGCAGACGCTAGGAATCCGTTCCGAGCAGCGTTCCAACGTTGAGCCAACGGACGGTAAACAGCGTGCCGCGAATTGCCCAACCATGCTTAAGGGGCGGCTGCTTCATGGTCCCGACATGCGCCGTTCACCTGAGGGTCCGCGCAATGTCGGCCGCCGAGTCCGGTCGGCCCCTAACGTTCAGCAGGTGGTCAAGCTCTCCGTCATTGTGCCGTTTTACAACGTGCAGGCATTCGCACCCGACATGCTCCAAAGTCTTCGTGCGAACTCCCGCCCGGATTTCGAATTCATCCTGGTCGACGACCGTTCGACGGATGACACCCCGAAAATCCTGGAGCGGGCGACACGCACCCTTCCCGGCTCCGTTCTCGTGGCGCGCGAGACCAATGGCGGCCTGGCCACCGCCCGCAACACCGGAATCGACGCGGCGCGCGGCGAGTTCCTCACCTTCCTCGACGGCGACGACTGGCTGGCCCCCGGCTATCTGTCGCAGCTGCTCGCGGCCATCGAGGAGCTCGGTACCGACTTCGTCCGTACCGACCATGTGCAGTGCACCGACCGGGTCCGCGTCATCACTCATGTGCCGCACGGCCGGCGCGGGGTGGTGCTGAACCCGCGGGAGGCGATCCTGCCCACCGCGCGGCCGACCTCCGTCGACTATCCCTTCGCCTGGGCCGGGATCTACCACCGCCGGCTCGCCGACGCGGGGCTGCTGCACTTCCCCGACGGGCTGCGGACCGCCGAGGACCGGCCGTGGATCTGGCGGCTGCACCGGGAGGCGGCGTCCTTCGCGGTGGTGGGCCTGCTCGGGGTCTTCTACCGGCGCGGCATCGCCACCTCGCTCACGCAGATCGGCGACGTACGGCAGCTGGACTTCATCCGCTCCTTCGACCAGGTGCTCGCGGAGACCGCCGCCGACCGGGACGCGGACCGCTTCCTGCCGAAGGCGGTACGGACCTACTGCGCGATCATCGCCCACCACCTCAACTCCATCGAACGCTTCGAACCGCAGGTCGCACGCCAGTTGAAGACGATGAGCGCCGCCGCCCTGAAGCGGATGCCGCAGGACATCCTCATGGAGGCGCTGGACTCGATGGGTGTCGACCGCAGCGTCCCGCTCCGCCGCCTGCGAAGGCGGCTCGCCTCCTCGACCGGGACGGTGGCCGCCTGATGGCCCGCGCACGCACCCAGATCCATGTGGCGTCGACGCTGTACGGCGCCGCCACCATCGCGGCGGCCCTGGACGCCGGGCTGTTCGGCCCCGCGGACCGGCGGCTGCTGCTGATCAGCAACAACTCCGCCGTTCCGGAGACCACGCCCGCCGTCGACGAGGCCCCCGGCTTCGGGGCGCTGCGCGGCCGGTTCGACCGGGTGCTGTCGTGGAACGAGACCATCGCGCCGATGCACCCCAGCGACTGGGCGCCGCGTCCGGAGGACGTCCCCATGTGGGAGCGGTATCTGCGGATGCTGTGGGACCTCGGTGACGACGATGTGGAACTGATCGTCGAGTCGATCCAGGTCAAACCCGCCGCCGCGCTGGTCCGGCTCTTCCCGGCCGCGCCGATCGAGGTCTACGCGGACGGCCTCATGTCGTACGGCCCGACCCGCGACAAGCTCGAACCGCTGGTGACCACCCGCATCAACCAGCTGCTCCATCTCGACCTGGTGACCGGACTGCGGCCGCTGCTGCTGACCGAGCACGGCATCGAACCGCGGATCGTGCCCGCCGCGGAGTTCACCAAGGTGCTGGCGGAACTCGCCGACGCGAGCGACGGGCCGGACGAGGCCGAGCTGTCCGCGGTCCCCGAGGACGCGGCGCTGCTGCTCGGCCAGTACCTGTCCGCGCTGGGGATCCTCACGGCCGTCGAGGAGGAGGAGCTGCACCTGCGGATGCTGCGCGGCGCGGCGGCCCTCGGGCACCGGCGGATCGTCTTCAAGCCGCACCCCATCGCCCCCGCGCACTGGTCGGAGCCGCTGGAGCGGGAGGCGGCCGCGCTCGGTGTGGAGCTGACGGTGCTGGACTCCCCCGTGCTGGCCGAGGTGCTGTACCAGCGGGCCCGTCCGGCGCTGGTGGTCGGCTGCTACTCGACGGCGCTGCTCACCGCCTCGGCGTTCTACGGGATCCCGGTGGCGCGGACCGGTACGGAGATGCTGCTGGAGCGGCTGTCGCCGTACCAGAACAGCAATCGCGTCCCGGTCACCATCGTCGACTCCCTGCTGCCCGATCTCGACGACGCCGAAGCCGTCCGCACCTGGTCCCCGCCGGCCCCCGAACGGATCGCCGGGGACCTCACGCCGCTGCTGCGCGCCGTCGGGTTCTGCATGCGGGCCGAGCTGTACCCGGAGTTGCGCGAGGAGACCGTCTCCTATCTGTCGAAGGAGCTGAACGCCCGTACCTGGCGGTACTTCAAGCGCCGCCGGCTCGCTTCGCTGGCCCTGCCGGGCGTGGTCCCGGCGCAGCTGGCGTTCCTGCCCCGCAATCCCCTGCTCCGTCGCGTCGCCCGCCGCGCACGCGCCTTGAAGAAGGCTGCCATCGGATGAGTCTCCAGCTCCAGCAGGTCACCGCTCAGGACCCGGCACCGGATGCCGCACCGGACGCGGTGGTGGCCGCCGCACCGCGGCCCGGCCGGCTGCGGGCGCTCGACGGGCTGCGGCTCGTGGCCGCGCTCATGGTGTGCCTCTACCACTACGCGGGGCGCGGCGGCGATGCCTGGAAGGCCTGGGGGCAGACGCCCGCGCTGGTCTTCCCCGAGCTGTCGAAGGTGGCCGTCTACGGGCCGCTCGGCGTCCAGATCTTCTTCGTGATCAGCGGGTTCGTCATCTGCATGAGCGGCTGGGGGCGCACCCTCAAGGGCTTCGCGGTCTCCCGGGCGACCCGGCTGTACCCGGCCTACTGGGCGGCCGTCCTGCTGGTCACCGCCGTCTTCGCACTGCCCGGTGTGGTCTGGAAGACCGTCTCGCCGAGCGATCTGCTCACCAACATGACGATGCTGCAGATGCCGGTCGGGGCCGACCGGGTGCTCGGTGTGTGCTGGACCCTGTGGGCGGAGCTGCGGTTCTATCTGCTCTTCGCGCTGGCCGTCGTGTGGCCGGGCGCCACCCGCCGCCGGGTGCTGGCGTTCTGCGGGCTGTGGACGATGGGCGCGGTGCTCGCGGACGCGTCGGGCGAGGCGTTCCTCAAGACCGTGCTGATGCCGGAGTACGCGCCGTTCTTCATCGGCGGCATCGGGATCTATCTGGTCCACCGCTTCGGCAACGACCCGCTGTCCTGGGGTGTCGTCGGGGTCGGCTGGCTGTTCGGCCAGCACTACGCGGTCAAGGGGCTGATCCCGAACGCGCATGCCGCGCACGTCTTCCAGCACCGCTCCGAGTCGGTGATCATCCTCATCGTGACCCTCGGCTTCGCGGCGGTGGCGGCGGTCACCCTGCTGCCCCGGGTCGCGGGCGTCGACTGGCGCTGGCTGACGACGGCGGGAATCCTGACCTATCCCTTCTATCTGGTCCATGAACACCTGGGCTGGGTCGTCATCTTCCAGCTGCACCAGCGCCTGCACATGCCGTCGTACGCCGTGCTGCCGCTCACCGCCGGGTCGATGCTGGTGCTGGCGTGGCTGTTGCACCGGTTCGTGGAACGTCCGCTGGCGCCCCGGCTCAAGCGCTTTCTGACGATGGTCCCGAAAGCTCCCGTCCGCTGACCGAACCTTGACCGTTTTCTCAACTACCCATGAAGCAAAGGGTCTTGGCTTCTGGAACCCGTCGGTACGCTCTGTCCGCATGGCACCCAACAGCGCCCACGACGTGGGCGTACTCATCGCCGGAGCAGGCCCCACCGGTCTGGCGCTCGCGGTCGACCTGGCCCGCCGGGGGATATCCGCCCGCCTCGTCGAACAGTCGGACCGGCTCTTCCCGGGCTCGCGCGGCAAGGGCTTGCAGCCGCGCACCCTGGAGGTCCTCGACGACCTCGGCGTGATCGACGCCGTCCTCGCGTCCGGCGGCCCGTACCCGCTGATGATGGGCTGGCAGGACGACCGGCGGCTCGGTGAGTGGGACCTGCTGGAGCGCTTCGCGCCGACGCCGCAGGCCCCGTACGGCGAGGTATGGATGCTCACCCAGTGGCGCACCCAGGAGATCCTCCACGAGCGGCTGCGGGAACTCGGCGGCGGCGTCGAGTTCGGGACCGCGCTCACCGGCATCACCCAGGACGCCGACGGGGTCGACGCGGCACTGTCCCTTCCCGACGGCACGGCCGGCACCGTCCGGGCCCGCTTCCTGGTCGCCGCCGACGGCGGACGCGGCACCGGCCGCCGGGCGCTCGGCGTCGGGATGACCGGCGAGACCATCGACCCGCACCCGATCCTGATCGCCGATCTGCTCCTCGGCGGCATCGACCGCGACCACTGGCACGTCTGGCCCAAGGCGGAGGGCGGCACCGTCATGCTCTGCCCGCTGGCCGGCACCGACCACTTCCAGCTGCTCGCCCAGTACACGGACACCGGCAGCGAGCCGGACGGCACCGTCGAGGGGATCCGCGAGCTCATCGGGGCCCGGACGCCGATCGGCGCCGAGCAGGTCCACGAGGTGCTCTGGTCGTCCGCCTTCCACCCCAGCGCGGCCATGGCCGACCGCTTCCGCGTCGGCCGGGTGTTCCTCGCCGGCGACGCCGCGCACATCCACTCACCGGCCGGCGGGCAGGGCCTGAACACCGGCGTCCAGGACGCGTACAACCTGGGCTGGAAGCTCGGCCAGGTACTGCGGCACGGTGCGGGACCCGAGCTCCTCGACAGCTACGAGGAGGAGCGGCTGCCGATCGCCGCCGACGTCCTGGGCCTCAGCACCCGGCTGCACGGTGCGACCCGCGACGGCGACGACACCGCCGCCCGGCAGCGCGGCACCGACACCCACGGCCTGGAGCTGAACTACCGGGGTGGGCCGCTCACCCGGGAACTCCGGCCCGCAGCGCTACCCGGGGGAACGCTGCCTGACACGGCGCCGCGCGCGGGCGACCGGGCCCAGGACGCGCCGCTGGCCGGCGGCGGCCGGCTCTTCGACCTGTTCCGCGGCCCGCACTTCACCCTGCTCGCCCTGGGGACCGCCCAGCTGCCGCCGGACCCGGGGGCGTGGGCGGGCCCGGGGGCGTGGGCGGGCCCGGGGGCGGATCCGGGCCTGGTGCACGCGCACCGGATCGACGACGCCCCGGAGCACGGCGCGAACAGCGCGTACGCGGTCTACGGCGACGGGCTGTTCGTCGTCCGCCCCGACGGCTACCTCGGCCTGGCCACGGAGGATCCGGCCGATGTGGCCGGGTACCTTGCCCGCTTCACCGGCTGACCCTGCGGTGAAATGGGTCACGATCCGCCATAAAGGTGAGTTTGCCCCTGTACAGCGGGCGAAAGGCCCCCGCATCCTGGGCAGCTGCGGGGGGCTTCTCATCGGCGGACGACAGGACTGGCAATGGCGGAGATCGCAGCGGCGCGTACCGGTACCGGCGGGCCCCAGGAGGGCCGGAAGATCGTCGAGCACATCGTCGGCTGGACGCTCTGCATCGTCGTGGCGATGCTGATCACGCAGCTCCACCTGCTCTGACCGGCGGCCTCCGACCTCCAGGGCCCGCCTGCTCAGAACGCGTCGGTCGGGACGTACGTCCCCCACACCTCGCGCAGCGCGTTGCAGACCTCCCCGACCGTGGCCCGCGCGCGCAGCGCGTCCTTCATCGGGTACAGGACGTTGTCCGTGCCCTGGGCCGCCTTCTGCAGCGCCGCGAGCGCGGTGTCGACGGCGCCCTGGTCCCGGGTGGCGCGCAGCGTCGCCAGCCGCGCGGCCTGCTGGGCCTCGATGGCCGGGTCGACGCGCAGCGGGTCGTACGGGTCCTCCTCGTCGAGCTGGAAGCGGTTCATACCGACCACCACGCGTTCGCCCGCGTCCTGCTCCAGGGCGATGCGGTACGCGCTGCGCTCGATCTCGCCCTTCTGGAAGCCGTGCTCGATCGCGTTGACGGCGCCGCCCAGGTCCTCGACCTTCCGCATCAGGTCCAGCGCGAGGGCCTCGACCTCGTCGGTCATCGTCTCGACCACGTAGGAGCCCGCGAACGGGTCGACGGTCGCGGTCACATCGGTCTCGTAGGCGAGCACCTGCTGGGTGCGCAGCGCCAGCCGGGCCGACTTGTCGGTGGGCAGCGCGATGGCCTCGTCGAAGGAGTTGGTGTGCAGCGACTGCGTGCCGCCGAGCACCGCGGCGAGGCCCTGGATGGCGACGCGGACGAGGTTGACCTCGGGCTGCTGCGCGGTGAGCTGCACGCCTGCGGTCTGGGTGTGGAAGCGCAGCATCTGCGATTTGGGGTTCTTCGCGCCGAACTCGTCCCGCATCACCCGAGCCCAGATCCGGCGGGCGGCGCGGAACTTCGCGACCTCTTCGAGGATGGTCGTGCGCGAGACGAAGAAGAA
The DNA here is from genome assembly GCF_027158125.1 of Streptomyces sp. H39-C1. Lineage (NCBI taxonomy): Bacteria > Bacillati > Actinomycetota > Actinomycetes > Kitasatosporales > Streptomycetaceae > Streptomyces > Streptomyces sp. H39-C1. The sequence continues at coordinate 49,774 of NZ_JAPVLS010000041.1, read as the reverse complement.
CGACAGGCGGGGCGCGAAGTCGTCCACGTCCATGCCCGCGGCGACGGCGGTGCGGACGTACTCGATGCCGTCGGCGAGCGTGAAGGCGATCTCCTGCGCGGGCGAGGCGCCGGCCTCGGCCATGTGGTAGCCGGAGATCGAGATCGTGTTCCACTTCGGGATCTCGGTGCGGCAGTACTTGAAGATGTCGGCGATCAGCCGCAGCGACGGCTTCGGCGGGAAGATGTACGTGCCGCGCGCGATGTACTCCTTGAGCACGTCGTTCTGGATGGTGCCGGTCAGCCGGTCGGCAGGGACGCCCTGCTCCTCGCCGACGAGCTGGTACATCAGCAGCAGAAGCGCGGCGGGTGCGTTGATCGTCATCGACGTGGACACCTTGTCCAGCGGGATGTTCCCGAAGAGCACCTTCATGTCGTCGACGGAGTCGATGGCGACGCCGACCTTGCCCACCTCGCCGCTGGAGATCTTGGCGTCGGAGTCGTGGCCCATCTGCGTCGGCAGGTCGAAGGCGACGGACAGGCCCATCGTGCCGTTGGCGATCAGCTGCTGGTAGCGGGCGTTGGATTCGACCGCCGTGCCGAACCCGGCGTACTGCCGCATGGTCCAGGGCCGGCCGGTGTACATCGACGGGTAGACGCCACGGGTGAACGGGTACTCCCCCGGCTCGCCGAGCTTCTCCGCGGGATCCCAGCCGTCGAGTGCCTCAGGCCCGTAGACCGGCTCGATGGGCAGTCCACTCTCGGTGGACCGGGCGGTGTCCGTCTCGCGCGCCATGGTTCACGCCTCCGCATCGCTGTCGCGTTACTGGTGGGTAATATCCTGTCTCCGGCACGGACTGTAGTTGCGGGCGTGCGAGCCGTGGAGGGGCCCGCGCTGGGAGCTTCCTCACAGTCTTGTCTCTCCGATGTCACGAAACAGTCTTGCTCCGGATCCGTGCAACTGCACGGGCGGGTTGAGTGTCTAGCCGGGTAACTGCAGATTCTGGGGGGCAAAGGGTGACTGTCTTGCGTACGAAGAGAACTCCGATAGCGATCGTGGTGGCCGCTCTGGCGGCAGCGGCTCTGGTGGGCTGTGGCCCGCAGGACAAGCCCACCTCGGGCGCCAAGCCGACGCCTGCCGCGTCGACCACCGCGAGTCCCACCGACTCCGCGAGCCCGAGTGACTCACCCTCACCCTCGGCGTCGAGCTCGACCACGGCCTCCGCCACCCCCAGCGCTTCCGCGACCACGTCCAAGCCCCCGGTCGTGCCCGCCGTCATGAAGCAGGGCTCCACCGGCGCGCAGGTCCGTGAGCTGCAGGCCCGGCTGGGCCAGCTCAACCTGTTCAGCCGTACGCCCACCGGCACCTACGGCTCGGTCACCGCGAACGCCGTGAACGACTTCCAGGAGCGTTACGGCCTGCCGATGACCGGCAGCGTCTCCGCGCAGACCTGGACCAAGCTGCGCGGCGTGACCAAGCAGCCGACGCACGCGGCGATGTACCCGCCCACCACCCAGCCGGCCAGCGCCAAGCTCGACCCGCGCTGCATGACCGGCCGTGTGCTCTGCATCAGCAAGACCAGCCGGTCACTGTCCTGGGTGATCAACGGCAAGGTGCAGACCACGATGGACGTGCGCTTCGGCTCCCAGTACACCCCGACCCGCGAGGGCCAGTTCAAGGTGGACTTCAAGAGCCGTGACCACGTCTCGACGATCTATCACACGTCCATGCCGTACGCGATGTTCTTCAGTGGCGGCCAGGCCGTGCACTACTCGTCCGACTTCGCGGCCCGCGGTTACGCCGGCGCCTCCCACGGCTGTGTGAACGTGCGCGACAAGGCCGCCATCGCCTCCCTCTTCGACCAGGTCAAGGCCGGCGACAAGGTCGTCGTCTACTGGTGACCCCGGGCCGGCCTGACGTGAGGTCCGAGAACAGGACCTAACGGCCGCTGTCCACGACGGGCCCTGTTCCGGATATCCGGGACAGGGCCCGTCGGCATGCCAGGAGCAGTTTCTCGTCGGCGCACACATCGAGGGTGCCGTAGTGGTCGCCCTCGTTGTTGTGCCGACGGACGGCCGCCAGTTCGTCGCGCAGCAGCGGGGCGGCGCCGGCCGCGGCGGGACCTATCCCGGCGAGGCAGCCGGCGATGACCGTGCGGGTGTGCACGTTCTCCGCCCAGGCGGACCGCAGGACGGGCAGCACAGGACCGGCGTCGCCGGAGACCCGCCACAGCGCGACCGCCGCGTCCACCCGCATCCACACCGCGGGGTCCGCGAGCAGCTCCCGCAGCCGCGGCGCCGCACCGGCCGCCGCGGGGCCCAGCTCGCCGAGCGCCTCGGCCGCCGAGCGCCGGGTGTGCGGGCTGTCGCTGTTCAGGTGCGCGAGCAGCACCGGCAGGACCGCGGTGTTCCGCTCGATCGCCCAGAGCGCGGACGCGGCCTCCAGGGCGATACAGGAGCCGGGATCGGCCACCAGCGCGCGCAGATCGGGCAGCGCGTCGCGGGCGGCGTCACCGAACCGGGCGAGCGCGCGGATCGCCGAACACAGCAGCCAGTCCCGGCGGGCCTTCGGCGCCCCGCGCAGAATCCGCAGCACCTCGGGGAACGCCTCGGCGGCCGCGATCGCGGCCACTCCCCTGAGCAGCGGCTCCGCCTGGTCGTACGCCTCCTCGTCGTTCAGCGTCACCTCGGCGAGCCTGCGGCGCAGCAGGGGTGCGAGCGGGACCGCCGCCGCGCCCAGGTGCTCGATGGCGAACCCCAGGTCCTGGGGTATGTCCGGCCGGTCCAGGGCCGAGGCCAGCGCGGGCAGCGCCCGTGGGTCGCCCAGCCGGGCGAGGGTCTTGACCATGCCGCCGAGGCTCGGCCGCCCCTGCGACCACTCCTGGACCCAGCTCCCGGGATCCGCCGCGACCGCCTCGGCGAGGGCGTCGGCTGCGGGTGCGGACAGTTCGTACAGGTTTTCCAGCACCGAGGCGGCGCCGTCGCGCAGCCGCTCCTCGGGGTCGGCGAGCTGCTGCCCGAGCAGGACGACCAGCTCCTCGTACGGTCCGCGCCAGCCGCGCACCAGGCCGCCGCTCATCCACACGGCGTCGATCCGCCGGCCCCAGTCCGGGCTGCGCAACTGGTCGATGACGAGCGCGATGCGGTCGGCGACCCGGTCGTCGAGCGCGGTGTGCAGCGTACGGAGCAGGTCGGCGGCCCAGGGCGCGGAGCGGCCGGCCTCGGCCCGCTCGCGCAGCTCCCGCAGATGGCCGACGAAGGTGGCGGGCACCTGGCGCTCGGCGGACACCTCCAGGGGAGACCGGCTGCCCGCCTCCTCGCCGCGCACCGCGCGGAGCAGGGCGACGGCGGTCGGCACGATGTCCGCCGGCAGCCGTTCGGGCGCGCAGCGGGCGAGTTGGGCGAGCGCGGCCAGCCGCAGGCCCGGGTCCGCGGAGAGCGACCGGCTGTCGGACGAGCGGTCGGCGGGGCCGTCGGCGCGGTTGCCGGCGAGCCGGGCCAGCCAGTCGGCGGCCTCGGCGGCCGGGCCGCCCGGGCGCAGCGCGAGGGTGCCGACGGCCTCGACGAGGGCCAGCCGGGTCTCCGTGTCCCGCTCCACCGGCAGCCGGTCGCGCAGGACGTCGAGTATCCGCGCGGTCTCCCCGTGCAGCGCGCCGAGCGCCACCGGGACCGCGCGCCGTACATCGGGATCGGGGTCCGCGACGAGCTCGGTGAAAACTTCCGCCTGGGCCCGTACGGCGGTGACGGCCATCGCGTAGTTGGCCCGCCAGGCGGCCGCCTCCGCGTCTTCGGAGGCCGCGGCCTCTTCGGCGTCCAGCAGTCCGAGGATGTCCTCGTCGTCCAGGGCGTCCGTCGCATCGCCGGACCCGCCGGAACCGGTGCCGGGAGCGTTTCCGGAACCGTCCCCCAGCGCGCTCCACGAACCTCCCGCGACCGGGCCCCCGGCCTCGATCACGATCTCGTCCAGGTACTCCTCCGCGACCTCGTCGCCGCCCCCGATGCTGGTCAGCAGGACGACGATCCGGCCCCGGTCCCGCACCGCCGGATCCGCCACCAGCTCGAAGAGAAAGGGGATGCAGGCGAGCGTCGAGTCGTACACATCGCCCTGGTGATGAACGGCCCCGTACATCGCGTCGAGGGCGGCCTCCCGCTCCCCCGCGTCCGCCGAGGCCAGCCCCCGCAGAAGTTCGGGGACCTCCTCCGCCGATCCGTAGGCATGCCCCATAGCCGCCCAGTCGATCTCGTACAGTCCTGCCAACATGGCGTACCTCCCCCGGTTTTGCTCTCCCAACCGAGTCTGCACCACGGCACCGACATTCGGCCGGGAGTTATCGGCCGACCGCCAGGACCCGCCACCGGCCGCCGCGGACCGCCACCAGCCACTTCCGGCCACCGCCATGGAACACCCGGCGGGCGCGGCCGGGTAGGGGGAATGCACCCGGCCGCGCCCTGGGCGCGGACCCACCCGGCACGGGGAGCACCGGGGTCCGCCGGGCCGATGACCAGTCGACCCATTACTTAAAGCGTCAACCAGCTGGAAAGTGTCACCGGACGCTTCCGGGCCCGCAGGTCAGACGGTCCGGAGAGCCGGGAATACGGTCGCCGGCGAACCGGCAGAACCTAGTCGTTCCGGCCGTCGCCCTTGGTGTGACCGCCGCTCGTGCCACCGGACTTGCCGCCGTCAGCGTTTCCGGCACCGCCGGATCCGGCCACGTAGGCGGCGGCCAGCACCCGCGCGCAGTATTTCGGTACGTCCCGTTTGCTGCCCGCCGCCGCCACGAGCCGGTCGGACGACGCGCCGTCCAGCCGGCCGCCCGCCTTGATGTAGGCGCGGCACAACTCCACGTTCTGCCGGTCGCGTTCCCCGTGCGTCCCCTGCGGTGCGAGCGAGTGGGCGGACGGCGGCGGCGTCGCGGACGGGTTCGCGGGCGAGGCCGGCCGGCCGGGGGGCGGCGTCGCCCCGTGCCCCGGTTCCGATGACGCGCCCTTTCCGTGCGGTGCGTCGGCCGTCCCGCCGGTGAGCGGCGAGGACCCGCCGTCCGGGCCCGCGGTGCCGGAGCCGTCCGGCGTGGCGGAGCTCGGGGCGCCGCTGCGCACCGGCGCGGAACCGACGTTGTCGGCGTCGAACGGCAGCGGCAGGATGCCGGGGCTCGCGGCGAGCACCGCGGCGCACAGGGCCATGGCGACCACCAGCGCGCCGACCGACGCCTTCAGCGACTTCGGCGCTCCGGCCACCCTCCCCCGACCTTCGGCCGGGGGTGCCCCCAGCCGCCCGGCCCTGGCGGTCAGTGCCGTGCCCGGTGCGGTGACCGGCCGGCCCAGCCGGACCACCGACAGGAAATCGGCATCCCCGGAACCCTGCTCGGGACCGGCGCCGGAACCGTCCCGGGGGCCGGCCTTCGGAGCCGCGTCGAAGCTCGTCAGGAAGGCGGCGACCGCCGCCTCCTCGCGCTCCGGATCGGCCGCCGCCGGCGCGGCGGCTGCCGCCAGCAGCCGGGCCAGCCGGGCCGCCCCGGCACCGCCGGACATGACGGACTCGCCGCGCAGGAGCCGCTCCGCGGCGTCCTCGTCGAGCCAGTCGTCGTCACGATGTCCGTCGCATCGCCGGTTTTCCGTCATCTCATATCCTCAAAGCGTCTTCGCCGCCGAAAACGTCACACCCGCGGTGCGGCTCTCGTCGTCCAGCAGTTCGGCGAGCCGGCGCAGCCCCCGGTGGGTGGCCATCCGCACGGACCCCGCGCGCTTGCCCAGCACCTGCGCCGCGCTGCTGGAGTCCAGCCCCATGACGACCCTCAGCAGGACCGCCTCGGCCTGTTCGCGCGGCAGCGTCGCGATGGCCGCGAGCGCGCGGTCGGTGGCCACCGCGTCCAGGGCCTCGCCCGCGGTGTCCGTGTGCGCCGGCATGTGCAGCAGGGCGTCGACGCCGGCCGCGGTGACCGGCCGCCGGCTGCGCGCCCGCAGGTGGTCCAGTGCCCGGTTGCGGGCGATCCGGGCCGCCCAGCCGCGCACCGCGTCGCCGTCACCGGTGAAGCCCGGCAGGTCGCGGGCGATCTGCAGCCACGCCTCCGACGCCACGTCCTCGGCCTCCGCCGGTCCGACCAGGGTCCTCACGTACTGCAGCAGTTGTGGCTGCACCGCCCGGTACAGCACCCGGAACGCGGCGTCGTCGCCCTCCTGCGCGGCACTGACCGCGGTCCCCAGATCCACCGCTCGCTCCACCCCCTCGAACACCGGCACCATCCTGCCCCATTGCCGCGGTGACACTTCCGGCGCCCGCGACGCTGTAATAGACGGCGGCCGGGGACGCTCCTGTGGGGGGAGGCGGCCCCCGGCCGTCCCAGCTCGTGCCCCCACACCGATGGAGCCCACCGATGCCCCTGGCCCGTCTCCCCGACGGCCTTCCGCCCGGCCGGTTCCTGCCCGGTGACTCCCCCGGGTTGTGGCTCTCCTACGAACCCGTCGTCGCTCCCGGCCGGCTCTGGGCCCGCTTCCAGGCGCAGCAGGACGAGACGGGCTGGTGCCCGGTCCTCATGGCCTGGCCGTGCGCGACGGGCCGCGGCCACCGCACCGAGGACATCGACGGCGTGGACGTCGAAGCAACGATGACTGATTCCTGGGGGTCGTACCAGGATTTGCGCTCATTGCGGCCGCCGCATCCCGCGATCGACGAGGTCTGGCCCGAGGACGTCGCCCTGCTCCTCGACGACCCGGGCCCGCCGTTCACCCGCTGGCCCGGCCTCGCCCGCACCTCCCCCGCGCACCAGGGGCCCCCGCCGGACGCGGTCGCCCGCCAGACGGTGGGTCAGATGCTGCACTACTTCACCACCCGCTTCATCGCGCACATCGCGCTGGTCCCGACCCGCCGCAGCGCCGATGTCCCGGCCCTCCTCGGGTGGGAGTCCGACGCGCCGGCCCTGGAGTTCTCCGCGCTGCTGCGCACCTGGGAGACCCGGTTCGGCGCCCGCGTCATCGGCTTCGAGGGCTCCTCCGTCTTCCTCTCCGTCGCGTCCCCGCCGCTGACGTCGGAGCACGCCGCCCATGTCGCCCTCGAACACGTCCTCACCGGCGCCTCCCACCTCAACGACGGCACCTTCCCGTTCCCCGACTACGCCGAGGCGCTGCGCGGGGAGCGGCTGTGGTCCTTCTGGTGGGACTGACCACAACACTGGGACCGACCGCACCACCTGTGGCCGGACCGTCCGTCAGCCCACCTTGTCGGCCAGAGCTGTGAAGGCCGGCCAGGAGAGGGGCGGCGTCCCGGGGTACCAGAGCTTCTGCGCCAGCGCGTTCAGCGGCAGCCGGATGCCCCGCGCCACCTCGTCCTGCGACTGCGCGTCCGCCTGGTCGCACCAGACGGCGAACCTGCCGCCGAGCACCCGGTCGGGCGTCGCCAGCGAGGCGGCCACCGGGCTGGCGCCGCGCAGGACGGCGGGGGTCCACTCCTTGTAGATGCGCTCGCCCGTCGGATAGGTGAAGTCGTTCGGCTCGCCGAGCACGTAGTACAGGTACTCGTCGTTGAGGTTGACGACCTTGCGGCCGGCTTTGAGGTATTCCTCCGGCTCGCGGGCGCCCAGTTCCTTCCCCGTCCAGTACTCGACCTCGCGGTCGCGGTCGGGCACGGCGCGCGGGGTGGAGAGGAATCCGTCGTTCCACGCCTTGGTCCGCTTGCCGAACTTCTTCGCCACCGCCTCGCGGTCGTTGAGCCAGCGGGTCGTCGCCTCGGCGACGGTCCCGCCGGGCGGGACGAGCTGCGGATACGAGCTCTCCGGGTCGCTGACGACCAGCGCCTGGTACTCGTCGCCGCCCAGGTGCCAGTAGGGGCCGGGGAAGAGTGGCGCGAACTCACGGGTCAGATCGTCGACCATGCGGGCCGAGGCGGCCTTCGAGATGTCGATCGCCCCGGGCAGCGCCCGGCCGGAGGCGTTGACCAGCTGAAGGTCCGGGTGGGCCCTGATGACGGCGCCGAGGTGCCCGGGGCTGTCGATCTCCGGGATGACGGTGACGTGGCGCTGCGCGGCGAGGTCGATGATCGCCCTGAGGTCCGCCTTGCTGAGATGGTCCCGCGACACGATCTCCGGGTGGCTGCTGCTCTCGATGCGGAAGCCCTGGTCATCGCTGAAGTGCAGATGCAGCTGGTTGAGCTTGAGGTCGCCGAGCTGCCGGATCCGGTCCTCGATCCAGTCGCGTGCGAAGGGCTTCCGCGCGATGTCGAGGAGCAGGCCGCGCTGCGGCCGGTCCGGGGCGTCCTTGATGACGCCTTCGGGCAACCCGGTGCCGGCGCGCAGCGTCTGCAGGAGGGTGCGGGTGCCGTAGAACGCCCCCGCGTCGGTGGGCGCGTCGATGGTGACCTGCCCGTTCCGTGCGGTGAGGACGTACGACTCGTTCACGTTCGCGGCGTTCTTCGTGGTGCCGGCGCCGGGACCGTCGATCCGCAGCGTGATGTCTCCCGTTCCGGCCGGCCCGTCCCCGTCGCTCCTGTCGTCGTCGAACCCGAAGGGGACCTGCAGCTGTCCGGCGAGCAGCCGCGCCTCGTCCTCGACGGCGCTGCCGCGCCCGGCGCGCACCCGGGTCCCCGGACCGAGGTGGAAGACGCCGGATCCGGCCGGCCGGAAATCCCGTACGGAGGGGATGACCGGCAGTGTCCGGGTGGCCGGTGCCTCGTTGGGTGTGCCGACGGCCGGTGTGAGTACGGCGAGCGACAACGCCAGCCCTGTCCAGATTTTCCCCATACCGGACGTTATGGCAGACCATCCCCGTTCCGTCGTCCACTTCGTGACATATTTCGATCCCGTACGGGTGAAATCCACTCATCCGTCGGACGGAGTCGAACATGCCCCACTAACGTGTACCGCTTCCCCGCTTTTCCGACAGGAGTTCAGCGCTGTTCCCCGACACTCCGGCCCAGGGGCCCGTCCCCGCCGCCGGGCTCTCCCGGCTCAACGAGGCCCCCTTCGGCGCGGCGGAAGCCGCCCTGCGCGACTGCTGCGGAAGCCACCGCTGGGCCCGGCGGATGGCCCTGCACCGCCCGTACCCGGATCTTGACGCCCTACTCGCGGCGGCCGACGAGGCGGCGTACGACCTCACCCCCGGCGACCTCTCCGAGGCGCTGGCCTGCGAGGCCGCCACTCCGCTGCCGCACCGCGGCGGCCTGGCCGCGCACACCGCGCTGAGCGCCGCGCAGGCCGCGTACGAGAACAAGTTCGGCAATGTCTTCGTCATCGCCCTCAAGGGCGACGACCCGGCCAGCCTCCTCAACCAGGTCCTGACCGGAATCCGCGCCCGGCTCGCGAACGACGAGGACGAGGAACGGGTCGTCACCGCCGACGAGCTGCGCCGCATCACCCGGGCGCGGCTCGCCCGGCTGGTCTCGGAACGATCGAACGCACAGACCACGGCGGAACTGCACCGCTAGCTCCGGGGAACAACACCTCCGCAGGCGTCTCCGCCCGTACGCCCACCGGCCTTTGGCCCGCACATCCGGTCGCCCGTTCATTCGTAGGTTCCCCCAGACGTTCACCCAGTCGTGCGGGATCAATCACACCTGGCCTACCCGGGCATACGGAGCCGACAACGCGTCGCTACGATGGCCAGGGCCGGTGGACCGTACCCGGCCGGGCCCGTCCGACACCGAAGCCGGCTGGCCCCAAACCGCTCCCGGAGGGTTTTCCGTGCCGGCAGGAACGCTGTACCGCGGCCGGGAAGGCATGTGGTCATGGGTGGCTCATCGAGTCACCGGTGTCCTCATTTTCTTCTTCCTGTTCGTCCATGTCCTCGACACCGCACTCGTGCGGGTCTCCCCCGAGGACTACGACAAGGTCGTCGCGACCTATAAGACCTGGCCTGTCAGCCTGCTGGAGTACGGCCTCGTCGCGGCCATCCTCTTCCACGCTCTCAACGGGCTCCGCATCATCGCCGTCGACTTCTGGTCCAAGGGCCCGAAGTACCAGAAGCAGATGCTGTGGTCCGTCCTCGGCGTCTGGATCGTGCTGATGATCGGGGCCATCTACCCGGTTCTCGGGCACGCCGCACGCATTCTGTTCGGGAGCTGAGAATGTCTACTGACTCCGTGGAGCTCAGCTCCTCCAGTGCCTCGTTCAGCCCGGAGAACCCGGCGCCGTTCATCGAGGCCCCGCGCGCCCGTACCAAGCGCACTCCGCGTGCCACCCGCACCAACTTCGAGCTGTACGGCTGGCTGTTCATGCGCCTGTCCGGTGTCGTGCTCGTCGTCCTGGTGCTGGGCCACCTGCTGATCCAGCTGGTCCTCGACGGCGGCGTGACCAAGGTCGGCTTCGCCTTCGTGGCCGGCCGCTGGGCCTCGCCGTTCTGGCAGGGCTGGGACCTGGTCATGCTGTGGCTGGCCATGCTGCACGGCGGCAACGGTCTGCGCACCGTCATCAACGACTACGCCGAGCAGGCGAACACCCGGTTCTGGCTGAAGACGCTGCTGTTCACCGCAACGGCGTTCACGATCGTGCTCGGCACGCTGGTGATCTTCACCTTCGACCCGAACATCCGCTAGGCCAGGGACGGACAGGGAAACAACCCCATGCAGATCCACAAGTACGACACCGTCATCGTCGGCGCCGGCGGCGCCGGAATGCGCGCGGCCATCGAGTCGACGAAGCGCAGCCGCACCGCCGTGCTGACGAAGCTCTACCCGACCCGCTCCCACACCGGCGCCGCCCAGGGCGGCATGGCCGCCGCCCTCGCGAACGTCGAGGAGGACAACTGGGAGTGGCACACCTTCGACACGGTCAAGGGTGGCGACTACCTGGTCGACCAGGACGCCGCCGAGATCCTGGCGAAGGAGGCCATCGACGCGGTCCTCGACCTCGAGAGGATGGGCCTGCCCTTCAACCGGACGCCCGAGGGCAAGATCGACCAGCGCCGGTTCGGCGGGCACACCCGCAGCCACGGCGAGGCCGCCGTGCGCCGCGCCTGCTACGCGTCGGACCGCACCGGCCACATGATCCTCCAGACGCTGTACCAGAACTGCGTCAAGGAGGGTGTGGAGTTCTTCAACGAGTTCTACGTCCTGGACCTGCTCCTCGCCGAGGTCGACGGGGTCCAGCGGACCGCCGGCGTCGTCGCGTACGAGCTGGCCACCGGCGAGATCCACATCTTCCAGGCGAAGGCCGTCATCTTCGCCTCCGGCGGCACCGGCAAGTTCTTCAAGGTGACCTCCAACGCGCACACCCTGACCGGTGACGGCCAGGCCGTCGCGTACCGGCGCGGGCTGCCGCTGGAGGACATGGAGTTCTTCCAGTTCCACCCGACGGGCATCTGGCGGATGGGCATCCTCCTCACCGAGGGCGCCCGCGGCGAGGGCGGCATCCTCCGCAACAAGGACGGTGAGCGCTTCATGGAGAAGTACGCGCCCGTCATGAAGGACCTCGCCTCCCGCGACGTCGTCTCGCGCTCCATCTACACCGAGATCCGTGAGGGCCGCGGCTGCGGTCCCGAGGGCGACCACGTCTACCTCGACCTCACGCACCTCCCGCCGGAGCAGCTGGACGCCAAGCTGCCCGACATCACCGAGTTCGCGCGGACGTACCTCGGCATCGAGCCCTACACGGACCCGATCCCGATCCAGCCGACCGCGCACTACGCCATGGGCGGCATCCCCACCAACGTCCAGGGCGAGGTGCTGAGCGACAACACCACCGTCGTCCCGGGCCTGTACGCCGCCGGCGAGGTCGCCTGCGTCTCGGTGCACGGCGCCAACCGCCTCGGCACCAACTCGCTGCTCGACATCAATGTCTTCGGGCGCAGGTCCGGCATCGCGGCCGCCGAGTACGCGGCGACCACGGACCACATCGAGCTGCCGGAGGACCCGGCCTCCCGGGTCGTCGCCCAGGTCGAGGGCCTGCGCAACAACACCGGCACCGAGCGGGTCGCGGACATCCGCAAGGAACTGCAGGAGTGCATGGACACCAACGTGATGGTGTTCCGTACGGAGCAGACGATCAAGACGGCCGTCGAGACGATCGGCGCCCTGCGCGAGCGCTACAAGAACGTGTCCGTCCAGGACAAGGGCAAGCGCTTCAACACCGACCTGCTGGAAGCCATCGAGCTGGGCAACCTGCTCGACCTGGCCGAGGTCATGGCCGTGTCCGCGCTGGCGCGCAAGGAGTCCCGCGGCGGTCACTACCGCGAGGACTACCCCAACCGCGACGACGTCAACTTCCAGCGGCACACCATGGCGTACCGCGAGACGGACTCCGCCGGCAACGAGTCGATCCGTCTCGACTACAAGCCGGTCGTGGTGACCCGCTACCAGCCGATGGAGCGTAAGTACTGATGAGCACCCCGACGCTCGACAAGTCCTCCGGACACTCGGAGGCCCTGGACGCCGCCGAGGCCGCCGCAGGTCACCTGATCACGGTCACGATGCGGATCCGCCGGTTCAACCCGGAGGTCTCCGACGCGGTCGAATGGGTCGACTACCAGTTCCCGATCGATCCCAAGGAGCGCGTCCTGGACGCCCTCCACAAGATCAAGTGGGAGCTGGACGGCACGCTGACGTTCCGGCGCTCCTGCGCCCACGGCATCTGCGGTTCCGACGCCATGCGCATCAACGGCCGCAACCGGCTGGCGTGCAAGACGCTGATCAAGGACCTCAACCCGGAGAAGCCGATCACGGTCGAGCCCATCAAGGGCCTGACGGTCCTGAAGGACCTGATCGTCGACATGGACCCGTTCTTCCAGGCCTACCGCGACGTCATGCCCTTCCTGATCACCAAGGGCAACGAGCCGACGCGCGAGCGCCTGCAGTCCGCCGAGGACCGCGAGCGCTTCGACGACACCACCAAGTGCATCCTGTGCGCCGCGTGCACGTCGTCCTGCCCGGTGTTCTGGAACGACGGCCAGTACTTCGGCCCGGCCGCGATCGTCAACGCGCACCGCTTCATCTTCGACTCGCGCGACGAGGGCGGTGAGCAGCGGTTGGAGATCCTGAACGACAAGGACGGCGTCTGGCGCTGCCGCACGACGTTCAACTGCACCGACGCATGCCCCCGCGGCATCGAGGTCACCAAGGCCATCCAGGAAGTGAAGCGCGCGCTCATCACGCGCCGCTTCTAGGACGTCCCGCAACTGAGGGCCCTCTCCGCCACGGCGGACGGGGCCCTCAGCCGTTCCCGCCGGCGGTTACTCCCACTCCCAGCGCAGCGCCTGGAAACCGGGCTGCGGGTCCTCGACGGAGAACAGCGCCCGGCCCGACGCGCTGATCCAGACCGGTTCGACCGCGGGCAGCGGCCCGCCCGCCGTGGTGCCGACGCAGCGGTGGCTGCGGAACGGCACGGCGTCCGGATGGAACTGCACTTCGAGCGTGTAGAGCCGGATGGGCACCGGAAAGCCGCGCCCGCACTCGGTGGTGCGGGCGCCCACCGTCGGCATGCGGTACGTGTACTCGACGACCTCGGTCTCGCCCTTGGCGAGCACCCGGTCCAGCAGCAGTTCGGCGACGACCAGCGGTACCGAGCTGTCGATGCGGACCCGGCCGGGGCGGGCGTTGCGCACCCCGGTGAGGACGGGTAGCTCCCGTTCCGGGTCGTCGCCACGGGTGATGATCATGCAACGGTCCACCCGTTCCTGCTCGGCCCGCAGGACCAGGGTCGTCGTCCAGGTCGCCTCACAGCCGTTCGCGTCGATCTCGTAGCGGTCGTGCACCGCCAGCCGGGCGAGCCCGTCGTCGGCGGAGCCCATCTCGCCGAGCAGTCCCGGCAGGCTCTCGTACTCCTGCCAGAGCCGGGCGGCGTCGAGGTTGGCGGGCGGGCGGTTGACCCAGCGGCCGCGCGGGCGTTGCGGGCCGAGCAGGGAGACCAGGGAGTCGGAAGGGAGGGCGAGCAGCTCTTCCAGCAGGCGAACGGCCTGCCGGGACTGGGGGCGTTCGGGCCGGCTGCGGCCGCGGCGCCAGTAACTGAGAGTGGTGACGCTCACCTGGACGCCCCGGGTGTCGAGCCGGTGCCGGATACGTTCCATGCTGAGTCCGCTGGCCCGGACGGCGGCGTCGAGGGCGGCTTCGAAGGGGCCGGTGCGGAGCGCATCGGCGATTTCTGGAGGCAGCGGTCTATAGGTCACAGGGGGTGGTCATCCGTCCTGCGTGCCGGGTGTGGGGGAGGCACATGTTAGCGACCGGCCGGGAAACGGCCGGTGACGCGCATCACGCTGTGAACAGTCTTACCCAAAGATTTAGCGTTCACAGAGGTTGCACAGCTTGTGGGCCAGGCTTTAACGAGTTGTTGTAACTCCCGCAATTAAACAGAGTTGGGAGTTCGTTGCCCCGGGTCACCAGGCGCCGCCATGCTCCCTGGCCATGAAACGATCTGTACTCGCCAGCACCCTCACCCTCGCGGTCAGCGGGCTCCTGATAGCCGGGGCGGGCACCCCCGCCAGCGCCGCGAAGAACCCCCGGCCCATCCCGCCGAAGGTGAGCGAAGCTCAGGCACTGCGCGACGCGAACTCCGCCGTCGCGGCCCACCCGCAGTTGGTCAAGGCCGGCGCTCACGACGTGTTCACGTCACGCGACGTGACCGTCGACGCCGACGGCTCGCGCCACGTACATCTCGACCGCACCTACCAGGGCCTGCCGGTCCTGGGCGGCGACGTCGTCGTCCACTCGGCTCCGGACGGAACCGCGCGCGACGCCTCGCTGACCCTGGCGGCGCCGCTGAACCTGTCGGTCACGCCGAAGATCACCGCCAAGCAGGCCATCGCCACGGCGGCCAAGAAGTTCAAGGGCGTCAAGCACGGCAGCACGGCCAAGCTGGTCGTCGACGCCACCACCGCCACCCCGACGCTGGTCTGGCAGGTCGTCACCAACGGCACCGCCCCCGACCAGTCGCCGAGCCACCTGCACGTCCTGGTGAACGCGCAGACCGGCGCCGCCGGCCAGTCGTGGAACAGCTTCATCAGCACGGCCGTCGCGGGCCAGAACCAGGCGACCGCCCCCGCCACGACCGTCGCGGGCGCCGCCGCCTCCGGCACCGGTCACGGCTACCAGGTCGGCGACGTCACGCTGGGCACCAGCAGCGTCAGCGGCGGCTACCAGCTGCTGGACCCGACCCGCGGTAACGGGGAGACGCGGGACGCCCAGAACAAGACGACGACCAACGACTCGCCGCCGGCCGGCTGGGGCGCCGCGTTCACCGACACCGACAACGTCTGGGGCGACGGCACCCTCACCAACCGCGCCACCGTCGCCGTCGACGCCCACTACGGCATCCAGGCCACGTGGGACTACTACAAGAACGTGCACGGCCGCAACGGCATCAAGAACGACGGCGTCGGCGCCCGCTCCTTCGTCCACTACGGCGTCAACTACGGCAACGCCGGCTGGGACGACGACAGCTTCTCGATGATCTACGGCGACGGCGCGGTGGGCGACAAGCCGTTCACCGAGCTGGACGTGGCCGGCCACGAGATGAGCCACGGCGTCACCGCCGCGACCGCCGGCCTGAACTACTTCGGCGACGCGGGCGGCCTCAACGAGTCCACCAGCGACATCTTCGGCACCCTGGTCGAGTTCAACGCCAACAGCCCGGCGGACAAGCCCGACTACCTCATCGGCGAGAAGATCAGCTCCACGCCGCTGCGGTACATGGACGACCCGAAGAAGGACGGCGTCTCGCAGTCCTGCTGGACCACCGGCACCAAGAACCTCGACCCGCACTACTCGTCGGGCGTCGGCAACCACTTCTTCTACCTGCTGGCCGTCGGCTCCGGCTCCTCCACGTACGGCAACAGCCCGACCTGCGGCGGCGCTCCGGCCGTCACCGGCATCGGCAACGCCGACACGGGCAAGATCTGGTACCGCGCGCTCTCCACGTACATGACGGCCGCCACCGACTACCCGGGCGCCCGCACCGCGAGCATCAAGGCCGCCAAGGACCTCTTCGGCGGCAGCAGCGCCCAGTGCGCCGCGGTCGAGAAGGCCTGGACGGCAGCCGCCGTCGCCGCGACCTCCACCACCTGCGGCGGCACCGGCACCACCCCGCCGCCGGACGGCACCAACCTGCTGGCCAACCCGGGCTTCGAGTCCGGTGCGACCACCTGGGCCCAGACCAGCGGCGTCATCACCAATGAGACCGGCGCCACCCCGCACGCCGGTTCGTACTACGCCTGGCTCAACGGCTACGGCACCACCCACACCGACACCCTGTCCCAGTCGGTGACCATCCCGGCCACCGCCGCCGCCCCGAAGCTCAGCTTCTGGCTCGGCATCACCACCAAGGAGACCGGCTCCACGGTCTACGACACCCTCAAGGCCCAGGTCGTCTCCGGCACCACGACGACCACCCTGGCGACGTACTCCAACGTCACCCCGAGCGGCTACGTCCAGCGCACCCTCGACCTGTCCGCCTTCAAGGGCAAGACGGTCACCATCAAGTTCCTGGGCGCCGAGGACTCCTCCGCGGCCACCAGCTTCCTGATCGACGACACCGCCGTCACCAACGGCTGACCCACCTGCCCCCCACGGGGTGGCGGCCCGGACGGAACGGCATAGGCCTTCCGCCCGGGCCGCCGCCGTTTCCGCTTCCGGCAGCCGGACGGGCACCTGACGAACGGCGCGTTCAGTGCTCCGGGTTGTTCTCCGCTCGGTCGGCGAAGACCTCGCGGGCGGCGGCGATGCCGTTGAGGGCGGCGGGGAAGCCCGCGTAGCCGGCCATCTGGGTGATGATCTCGACGGTTTCGTCCTCGGTGCCGCCGACGTTGAGGAAGCCGTGGAGGTGGACGCGGAGTTGCGGGGCGGCGTTGCCCAGGGCGGTGCACATGGCGACGCTGGCGAGCTCGCGGGACTTGAGGTCGAGGCCAGTGCGGGAGTAGATGTCGCCGAAGCTGTACTCGATCAGGTATCGGGCCAGGTCGGGGGCGATGTCCTGGAGCGAGGCGACGACGGCTTCGCCGGCGTGGCCGTCGATGCGGGCCAGCGCTTCCAGGCCGCGCTCGTAGCGGGTGGTGCCCGGCTCGCTGGGGGTGGCCGGTGCGACGGGGCCGGCGGCCGGGTCGTCCGACTCCTTGCGCGCGGCGAACGCCTCGCGGGCGACCGTGAGGGCGTTGAGGGCGGCCGGGAAGCCCGCGTAGACGCTGGCGTGGATGAAGGTCTCCACGATCTCCCGCCGGCTGATGCCGACGTTGAGCGCGCCGTCGATGTGGAAGCGCAGCTGCGGAGCCCCGTTGCCCATCGCGGCAAGGGCCGAGATGGTGGCCAACTGGCGCTGCGGGAGCGTCAGGCCGGGGCGGGAGATGATGTCGCCGTAGCCGAACTCGACGGTGAACCGGGCCAGGTCGGGGGCGATGTCGGCGAGACTGTCGAGCACGGCGGGCCGCTCGGTGCCGGCGATCTGCTGCAGTACGGCGAGGCCGCGCGCGTAGCGCTCGGAGGGGGCGTCGGCGGCGGCGGTGTTCTTGTCTGTGGTGGCCATGGCATCGAACGTACGGGTTGGAGTGGGCTCTAACGCAAGCTCTGCACGTCCTCCGCCGCCAACAGGATCCGGCGCAGCAGGTCGGACAGCGTGCGGCGTTCGCCGGCGTCGAGCGCGCCGAGCAGCCGGTACTCCTCGTGGCCGAGCACGTCCATCGAACCGAGCCAGGTCGCCCGGCCCTCCTCGGTCAGTTCGATGTCGACCCGGCGGCGGTCCGTGGCGGAGGGGGTGCGGCGGACGAAGCCGCGGTGGGCGAGCGTGTCGAGCCGTCCGGTGACGGAGGCGGGCGCCATGTCCAGGTCGTTGGCGAGCTCGGAGGGGCTGGCCTTGCCGCCGCGGCCCGCGAGCGCGTGCAGGGTCTCGAACTCGTGCCGCTGGAGGTCGTAGTCGGCGAGCGACTGGTCCCGGAAACGGCGCAGATGGTGGGCGATCATCTTCATCCGGGTGACCGCGCCCTCGATGTCGGGGTCGAGGTCGGGGAGGACGGGCAGCCAGCGCTCGACGTGCTCGTCGGTCCGGTCCCGGTCTCCACTGCGACCGCTGCCGCCGCCGGCGTCACTAGGGCTCATGTCGTCACTCTACGCCCGTTCCGTCGGCATCGAATTATTCGTTGACGAAAGGTTCGGTACCGAAATACATTCTCCGCGTGACCCAACCACCCACGCACCCCCTCCGCCTGCACGCCTTCCGGCTGCTCTTCATCGGCCGCACCCTGTCCGCCCTCGGCGACGCCGTCGTCCCCGCCGCGCTGGCCATCGCCATCACCCGGGCGACCGACGGATCGGCCACCGCGCTCGCCGTCGTCCTCGGCTGCTCGATGGTCCCGAAGCTGCTCCTGCTCCCCCTCGGCGGCGTGTTCGGCGACCGCTTCGACGTCCGCAAGGTCGCGCTGACCACCGACCTCGTCCGGTGCGCCGCCCAGCTCTTCGTCGGCGCCGAACTCATCGGCAGCGACCCGCAGCTGCTGCACATAGCCGCCGCCGAAGTGGTCGGCGGCATCGCCTCCGCGTTCGCCATGCCGACCGCGTCGCCGCTGATCACCGGCACCACCGAAGGACCGGAACGGCAGAAGGCCAACTCCCTGATGGCCGCCGCGCGCAACGCCGCCTTCTTCGGCGGGCCCGGCGTCGCCGGGCTGCTGGTGTTCACCGCGGGGCCCGGCTGGGCCTTCGTCCTGGACGCGGCGACCTTCGCGGCCAGTGCGGCGCTGCTGGCCGCGATCCGGGTCCGGCGCACGCCCATCCCCCGCCGCTCGATGCGCGCCGACCTGGTCGAGGGCTGGTCCGAGGTGCGGTCCCGTGACTGGTACTGGACGAGCCTGATCGCGCACGCCACCTGGAACGGCGCCGCCGCCGTCCTCGCCACCCTCGGACCGATCGTCGCCCGCGAGCGGCTCGGCGGGGACGACGTCTGGATCTATCTGCTCCAGGCGGGTACCGCGGGCCTGGTCGTCGGCTCCCTGCTGGCCGGCCGCGCCAAGCTCTCCCGCCCCGTCCTGGTGGCCAACCTCGGCCTCGCGACCTACGCGCTGCCGCTGATCCTGCTCGCCCTGGCCGCGCCCGCCCCGCTGCTCATCGCCTCCTACGGCCTCGCCCTCTGCGCGCTCGGCTTCCTCAATCCGGTCTGGGAGACCACCGTCCAGCAGGCCGTGCCGGCCGGGGTGCTGGCCCGCGTCACGTCCTACGACTGGCTGCTCTCACTGGCCGCGATGCCGGTCGGCTACGCCGCCGCGCCGCTCGCCGCCAACGCGTGGGGGACGGCGACCCCGCTGGCGGTCGCGGCCGGCCTGGTGGCGGCGGCCTGCCTGGGGACGGCGCTGGTGCCGGGGGTGCGGCGGGTCGGCCGGGCCCCGGCGACGGCCGTGCAGCCGGTCCCTTCGACGGCCGGGTGAGCCGGAGCGGGCCTTCGGCGACAGGACCTAGCGTCCCGGCGCCGCCTCGCTCTCCACCACGAGTTCGGCCGGCCGGGCCGACGGGAGGGTGACGTGGACCGTGAGGCCGGTGCCCGGGGCGGTGTCGAGGCGGACGGAACCGTGGTGGGCGTCGACGGCGGCCTGGACGATCGACATGCCGAGGCCGGCGCCGCCGGTGTCCCGGGCCCGGTCGGGGTCGGCGCGGAAGAAGCGGTCGAAGGCCCGGGCGGCGTCCTGCGGGGACAGACCGGGGCCGGAGTCGGTGATCCGCAGCAGGACGTCCTCGTCCCGGCGGATGACCTCCACGGTCACCGGGGAGTCCGCGGGGGTGTGCACGCGGACGTTGCTGAGCAGGTTGCCGAGGATCTGCCGCAACTGCGCCTCGTCCCCCAGCACTTCCACACAGCCCGGCAGGATGAGTGCGATGGGCCGCTGCGGCTGCTGCATGGCGAGGTCGGCGACACCGTCCCTGACCAGCTGCGTGAGGTCGACAGGGCGCGGCACGAGCGCCGGCCGGTCCTCCAGCCGGGCGAGGGCGAGGAGCTCGTCGACGAGACGGCTCATCCGCAACGCCTCGGCGGAGACCCGGGTCAGGGCACGGTCCTTCTCGTCGGGGTCGAGCATGCCCTTCTCGTAGAGCTGGAGATAGCCGCGGACGGAGGCGAGCGGTGTGCGCAGCTCATGGGAGGCGTCGGCGAGGAACTGCCGGAGCTGGGCGGTGGCGCGCTCGCTGGTGGTGAGCGCCGTCTCGATCTGCTGGAGCATCGCGTTGAGGGCGGCGCTGAGCTGCTCGACCTCGGTGCTGCCGTGCGAGGCGGTGGCGATCCGCCGGGAGAGGTCGCCCTCGGAAATGGCGGACGCCGTCTCGACCATGTCCTCCAGCGGCTGCAGCCGCCGGCGGGCGGCGGTCAGCGAGCCCATGGCGAGCAGGCCCAGCAGCACGACGCTGTCGATGACCTCGACGATGAGGAGATGGCCGACCGCGCGCCGCACCCCGTTGAGCCGCATCCCCTTGACGACCATGGTGCCGTCGCCGAGCCGGGAGACCATCACCCGGTAGTAGCTGCCGTCGCTGTGCACGGTCGCGGCGTCGCCGGACGCCGCGAGGGCCTTCGGGTCCGGCATGGCCACCGCGAGACTGCGGCGCTCCTCGCCGAGGTTCGCCACGTTGCCCTCGCACACCGTGGAGATCCGGCCCTGGGGGTCGAGCACCAGGAAGAGGTCCTGGTCGAAGGCCTGGGCGACGACCTTGTTCCCGTCGTTGGTCTGCAGCATGCCGGCCATCGTGCAGAGCTGCTGCAGACCGCCGCTGGTGAACGGCGTGGAGGACAGCGCCTTCCGGGAGGTCTTCAGCGAGTCGTCTATCTCGCCGATCAGCATGGTGTACATGCCGATGAGGCTGGCGGCGCCCGCCATCACCAGGCCGATGGCCAGGAACGTGACGTTGGCCATCGTGAACCGCCCGCGCAGCGAGCGGGGGCGCGGCCAGAAGCAGCGCTTGCCGTCCAGGCGCGGCTTTCCACCGTCGTGACCACCACCTCCACCGTCGCGTCCACCGCCGTGACCACCACCTCCACCGTCGCGTCCACCGTCACGCCCACGGCCGCCTCCACCGTCGTACGTGCCGTATCCGCGCCGCGTTCCGGCTTCGCCCGCGCCGAACCCGAACGTCCCGAACCCGAGTCTCATGCCAGCGCCCGCAGCCCGTAGCCGATGCCGCGCCGGGTCTCGATCAGCGGCGGCCCGAGCCGGTCGAGCTTGCGCCGCAGGTAGCTGATGTACGTCTCGACGACGGTCGATTCGACGACCGTGTCGTACTGCCAGACGTGCTGCAGCAATTGCTCCTTGGTGACGATCCGCCCGGCGTTGCGCAGCAGGTGCCGCAGCAGGTTGTACTCGGTGGGGGTCAGGTCGACCGGCTCGCCCGCACGGCGGACGCTGTACGTCGCCTCGTCCATCTCCAGGTCGCCGTGGCGCAGCACCGGGTCGACGGCCTCCGGTTCGCGCCGGGTCCTGCGGAGCACCGCGTGCACCCGGGCGACGACCTCGTCCACGCCGAACGGCTTGGTGATGTAGTCGTCGCCGCCGAGGGCGAGCCCGCCGACGACGTCGCGCGGTGCGTCCCGGGCGGTCACGAAGATCACCGCGAGGTCGTCGCGTTCGGCGCGCAGCGTGCGGCAGACCTCCCAGCCGTTGCCGTCCGGCAGCATCACATCGAGCAGCACCAGATCGGGCCGGTGCTCGCGGGCGGCGATGACGGCCTGTCGGCCGGTGGCCGCGGTGTGCACCGTAAAGCCATGGTATTTCAGGGTAATTCGGAGAATGTCCGCGATGCCCGGCTCGTCTTCGACGATCAGTACGGTGGCCGGGCTCTCGGGGTTCTCCATGACTCGATTATCAGCAGTGCCGGCCCACAGACCCACTGGAGACAACTTGGGAGTTCCCTGAGAGATCCCGATTCACCTTGTAACGGCCCGGTCCCGGCACGGAGGCTGAACAGACTGCGGGAGATCCAACTCCGGCGGTGGACGTCGGCAGCGAGTGAAGGAGCTGGGACCGTGGCCTCATTGGCACGATGGTGCTTTAGGCGCAAGTGGCTGGTGATCGGGTTGTGGGTGCTCGTCATGGCCGGCTTCGGCGGCGCGGGCGGCGCCGCCGGGAGCGCCTACGCCAACGTCTTCGAGCTGCCGGGTACCGAGTCCGCGCAGGTTCTGAAGCTGATGGACAAGGCCTTCCCCGCTCAGGCGGGCGAGACCGACAACATCGTCTGGCACGTGGACCAGGGCTCCGTGCGGGACGCCGCGGTCCAGCAGAAGATGACCGCCGCTCTCCAGAGGATCAAGAGCGACGTGGCCGACGTCGGCACGATCGCGAGTCCGTACGCGCCGGAGGGCGCCGCGAAGATCAGCAAGGACGGCAGGACCGCCTACGCGGCCGTCACCTTCACCAAGCTCGGCAACGAGCTGGACAAGGAGGAGGTGAAGCAGCTCGTCGACATCGTGCACGACGCGGGGGGCAGCGGCCTGGAGGTCGAGGCCGGCGGCCAGGCGATCCAGATGGCCGAACAGCCTCCGCAGGGGCTGAGCGAGCTGGTCGGTGTCGCGGCCGCGGCCGTCGTCCTCTTCCTCGCGCTCGGTTCGGTCCTCGGCATGCTGATGCCGATCATCACCGCGCTGTTCGCCATCTTCACCGCCTCGTCCGCGATCCTCCTGCTCAGCCACGGCATGGCCGTCGCCGACTTCGCACCGGTCCTGGCCATGCTCGTGGGCCTGGGCGTGGGCATCGACTACGCGCTGTTCATCGTCACCCGGCACCGCAAGGGCATCCTGCGCGGGCTGACCCCGGAGGAGGCCGCCGTGACGGCGGTCAACACCTCGGGGCGCGCCGTGCTGTTCGCGGGCGGCACGGTCTGCATCGCGCTGCTCGGCATGTTCGCGATGGGTCTGAGTTTCCTCAACGGCGTCGCCATCGCCGCCTCGCTGACCGTCGTCCTGAGCGTCGCCGCGGCCATCACCCTGCTGCCCGCGATGCTCGGCGTCCTCGGCAACCGGGTGCTCTCCCGCCGCCAGCGGCGCAAGCTGGCCGCCAACGGCCCGGAGGCGAAGCTGGCCACCGGCGCCGCCGCCCGCTGGTCGTCATTCGTGGAGCGGCACCCGCGGGTGCTCTCCGTGATCGCGATCGCGATGATGGTCGCCCTGGCCGTGCCGGTGCTCTCCCTGCGCCTCGGCTCCTCCGACCAGGGCAACAACAAGGACACGACGACGACCCGCAAGGCGTACGACCTCCTCGCCGGCGGGTTCGGCGCGGGCTTCAACGGTCCGCTGACGATCCTCGCCGAAGTGAAGTCGGACACCGACAAGGCCGCCGTACAGACCCTGGTCGGCAAGCTCAACGCGACCAAGGGCATCACCTTCGCCGCGGCGCTGCCGATGCAGCCGGGCGCCGACATCGCCGTCATCCAGGCGGTGCCCGACACGTCACCGCAGGACAAGGCGACCTCGGACCTGATCGACCATCTGCGCGACGACGTCGTACCGGCTGCTGAGAAGGGCAGCACGATGCAGGCGTACGTCGGCGGCCAGACGGCGATGTACAAGGACTTCGCCTCGGTGCTGATGGGCAAGCTGCCGGTCTTCGTCGCGGTGATCATCGCGCTGGGCTTCGTCCTGCTGCTGATCGCCTTCCGCAGCCTCGTCGTTCCCCTGACGGCCGCGGTGATGAACCTGGCCGCGGCCGCCGCGTCCTTCGGTGTCCTGGTCGCGGCCTACCAGTGGGGCTGGGGCGGTGATCTGCTGCTCGCCAGCCGCGAGGGGCCGATCGAGGCGTTCCTCCCGGTCATCATGCTGTCGCTGCTCTTCGGTCTCTCCATGGACTACCAGGTCTTCCTGGTCAGCCGGATGCACGAGGAGTGGGTGCACACCAAGGACAACGCGCGCGCGGTACGCATCGGCCTGGCGGAGACCAGCCGGGTGATCAACTCGGCGGCCGTCATCATGATCTGCGTCTTCACCGCCTTCGTCCTCAACGGGGAACGCGTCATCGCGATGTTCGGCGTCGGCCTGGCGGGAGCGGTCGCGCTCGACGCGTTCATCCTGCGGACCGTGCTCGTCCCCTCCCTGATGCACCTGTTCGGCAACGCCAACTGGTGGCTGCCGGAGTGGCTCGACAAGCGGCTGCCGCACCTGGCGGTCGAAGGTGCGCCGGACGAAGCCCCCGACGCTCCGGGAGCGGGTGTCGTCGTCCCGCTGCAGAAGGCCGGCGGCCCGTCCGTGCGCGGCACCGTCCGCGGGTCCTCAGGACTGCCGATCCCGCGCTCGGAGCTCACCCTGATCGCCGCCGACGGCCGCCAGGTCGGCCGGATCACGGCGGAGGAGGACGGTACGTACAGCCTGTCGACGCCCGGCAGCGGTTCGTACGTCCTGGTCGCCAACGCCGAGGGGCACCACCCGCAGACAGCGAGCGTCATGACGTCCGACCGTCCGGTCGAGTGCGATCTGCGGCTCAGCGGCACCGGGACCCTCACCGGCACGGTGCGCACCGCGAACGGCGAACCCGTCGACGACGCGCGGGTCGTGCTCCAGGACGCGGACGGCAAGGAGGTCGGCGTCGTGCACACGGGCAAGGACGGCGGCTACGCCTTCGCCGACCTCTACCCGGGCCGCTACACCCTGCTGACGATGGGCTACCCGCCCTTCCCGGCCACGGTCACGGTGGGCAGTGGTGCGGACGGCGACGGCGACGACAACCTCGACCTGGAGCTGAGCCACTCGCGCGACTGACCGGCTCCTCTCCTCTCTCGTAGAACCTTTCCGCAGAACCTCTCCGCCGAACGCCGGGCGGGCCTGATTCCTCAGGCCCGCCCGGCGTTCTTCGTTGCGCCGGAAATCGCGGTTGAACACGTTCAAAAATAGGTCTACAGTCATGCCTGTCAGAAGTTTTGAACACGTTCAAGTCTCTCGCAAAGGGATGGACCATGGACCTCACGGTCGTCGCGTACGTCGTCTACCTGCTCATCAGCATCGGGCTGACCATCTGGGTCGCGCGCACCCTCAGCACCAACGGGCGGATCTTCCTCGCCGACGTGCTGCACGGCAACGAGAAGCTCGCCGACGCCGTCAACCACCTCCTGGTGGTCGGCTTCTACCTCGTCAACTTCGGGTTCGTCGCCCTCTACCTCAAGGGCGCCGACGCGGTCGAGGACGCCCGCGGGCTCTTCGAGGCACTGTCGGTCAAGCTCGGGGTCGTCCTGCTCGTCCTCGGCGTCCTGCACCTCGGCAACGTCTTCATCCTCAACAAGATGCGCCGCCGGGGCATCATGGAGAAGGAGCAGATCCCGCCGGTGCCGCCGCAGGGCTGGGCCACCCCCGCCACCCCGGCGCTCTGACCACCATGACCGCCGACGCCACCCACGGCGCCCGCACCACCCACGCCGCGGAAGCCGCCCCGCAAGGGGCGGCGGCCCCCGCACCGGTCCGCCGGGACGCCCGTGTCCCGGTCCGCCGGCTGACCGTCCTGTACGACGCCGACTGCAGGCTCTGCACCTTCGTACGGGGCTGGCTCGTACGGCAGCGGCAGCTCGTCCCGCTGGACCTCGTCCCGGCCTGCTCCCCCGAGGCGCGCGGCCGGTACCCGGACCTCGACCACGCCTCGACCCTGAGCCGGATCACCGTCATCGGTGACCAGGGGCAGCTCTACACCGGCGACGCCGCCTGGATCGTCATCCTGTGGGCGCTCTCCGAGTACCGGCCGATGGCGCACCGCTTCAGCACCCCGGTCGGGGCGCCGCTCGCCCGGGCCGCGGTCCTGGCGGCCGCCAAGTACCGGGCGGCGACCAGCCCGTACGCCGGTTGGGGACCTGCCCAGAACGGCCCGGGCCCTGCCCAGAACGGCTGGGGACCGGCCAGGACCGCCTGGGCACCGCCCAGGACGGACTGGGGGCGGGCCCGGAACCCCAGCACCGGAAGGCCGGTCATGCCGGCCCACGAGGACTGCGGCGATGCGTGCCGGCACGGCGGTTAGGCTCACCCTCGTGGAAGAAACTGACCGCCGCCCGTCCGACGACGCCGCCCCGGCCGCCGAACTGCCAGGCGGCCGGGCGCGACCGAAGACCGACAAGAGCGAGCTGACCCGGGCGCTCATCCTGGACACCGCGATGCGGATGTTCCAGGAGCGGGGCTACAACAAGACGACGATGCGGGCGATCGCGACCGAGGCCGGGGTGTCGGTCGGCAACGCCTACTACTACTTCGCGTCGAAGGAATACCTGATCCAGGGCTTCTACGACCGGATGACGCACGAGCACGCGGCCGACGCCCACGCCAAGATGGCCGGCGTCACCGACTTCTCCAAGCGCCTGGAGATCGCCCTCACCTCGTGGGTGGACTGCGCGGCGCCGTACCACGAGTTCGCGTCGCAGTTCTTCCGCACGGCGGCCGACCCGGACAGCCCGCTCAGCCCGTTCTCGAACGAGTCGCACCCGGCCCGCGCCACCGCCGTCGCCATCTTCGACGAGGTGCTGAACGGTTCGGACCTGGCCCCCAAGCTCGACGCCGAACTGGCCGAACTCCTCCCGGACCTGCTGTGGCTGCACCTCATGATCGTGGTGCTGTACTGGGTCTTCGACCGCACCGACGACACCGAACGCACCCGGAACTTCGTCAAGCGGTGCACCCCGCTGGTGGCGAAGGTCGTCAGCCTCTCGCGCTACCGGGTGTTCCGGCCGCTGGTCAGGGACGCCAAGGGGCTCATCCACGACTTCATCCTGCCGACGTTCATCTCGGCCCAGAAGTCGTCGGGAGGCGGCGGGGACGCGAAGACCTCCGGTACGGCCGGCACCGAAGCTCCCGCGGCCGGCACCGGACCCGCAGCCGCCGAACCCGTCGCGAAGGCACCCGTCAAGCGGGCGGCGAAGCGCGCCGCGAAGCGGGCGTCACGCGCGCAGTGACACCAGCTTCACGATGGTGATGTCCGACGGCGCCCCGACCCGTACCGGCGGGCCCCAGGCGCCCGCGCCGCGGGTCACGTACAACTGGGTGTCGCCGTACCGGTCGAGCCCCGCCACCGTGGGGTTCGCCAGCTCCGCGATGTAGTTGCCGGGCCAGAGCTGGCCGCCGTGCGTGTGTCCCGAGAGCTGCAGGTCCACGCCGTGCTTCACCGCTTCGTGGATCATCACCGGCTGGTGCGCCAGCAGGACGGCGGCCCGGGTGCGGTCCCGGTCACCGAGCGCCTTGCCGTAGTCCGGCGCGGCGTGGTGGTCCGCGCCGGAGATGTCGTTGACGCCCGCGAGGTCGAAGCCGGGCAGCTCCACCCGGGCGTTCTCCAGCGGGTGGACGCCCAGTTCCCGGACGAAGTCGACCCACGGTGCCGCGCCCGAGAAGTACTCGTGGTTGCCGGTGACGAAGAACGAGCCGTGCCGGGCCCGCAGCTGGGCGAGCGGCTCGGCGGCCGGCCCCAGGTCGGCCACGGTCCCGTCGACCAGGTCGCCGACGATCGCCACCAGGTCGGGGCGCGCGCCGTTGATCGTGTCGACGATCCGCTGGGTGTGCGCCCGCCCCAGGATCGGGCCGAGGTGGATGTCGCTGACCACCGCGATCCGGTAACCGTCCGCCCGTGCGGGCAGCTTCGCGAGCGGTACGGTCACGTTCTTCAGCCGGGGACCGCGCAGGACGCCGTACGTGCCGTAGCCGACGGTCCCGGCGGCCGCGGCACCGGCCGCGACGGCGACGGTGCGGGCGACGAACTGCCGCCGGGTGGCGGCGGCGGGCTCGTCGGTTGCTGCCGGGACCGCCGGTGGAGCTGTGGCCGTCGCTTCCGGTGCTGGTGCCGTTGCCGTTGCCGGTACCGCCACCAGAACCGCTTCCTCCGGTGCTGTCCGGGCCGCCCGGTGGTCGAGTGCGCGCCGCAGCAGGGGCCGTACCGCCTCGCCCACCAGCAGCGCGAACGTCAGATAGATCAGCACCGCGAGCCACAGATAGCCCGGCCAGGCCAGCCACCGCTCGCCCGCCAGCGGCAGGGCGCGGCCGCCGATCAGCGCGCCCAGGCTGGTCAGCGGGAGGACGAAGGCGAGCACCGTCCCGATCCGCCGGTACCGGCCGCGGGGTGCCGACACATCGCGGACCAGGCGCCGCCACAGGTAACGGTGCAGGGCGGCGAAGAGCGCCAGGACGGCCAGCCCGCCCAGGACGAAGACGACGATCACTAAACGGCGGCCGTGTCGGAGGGGTGCCGCCCGGCATCGGACCCGGCGGCCGTACCGGCATCGGACCCGGCCGTGGTCCCGGCGGCTTCGCGCTTCAGGATCCGCAGCGACCGCAGCCCGAGCGCGCCGATCGCCGTTCCCAGCAGGAACGAGGTGATCGCGAGCGTCAGATGCACCCAGAAGTACGCGGTCGGGGAGCCGTTGTCGAAGGCGAGCCCGCTGACGTCCTTCCACAGGTTCTTGACGAAGGTGGTCCAGACGATCCAGGACCACACGCCGAAGGCGACCAGGAACCAGGAGACGGGGCGGTTGAGCTTCATACACCCAGTATGGAGACTCCCGCACGGCAACGGCCGACGGGGTCCGGATGGTTCCACGTCAGGGGCGTGCGAATCCTCACCCGTCCGCAGGACAACCGAAGGGCGCGCGTTCCGCCACCAGGACTGTACGTTCGCCTGGTGTCCAAGCCTGCACCCGCCTTCCGCCGTTCCCTGCTGGTCCTGTGCGCCGCCGCGCTGGTGTCCGGCCCGCTCCTCGCGTCCCCTGCCCACGCGGACGGCAGAACGAAGGAGCCGGTGCCTCCTGCCACTATGTCGAAGGTCGGCGGCGACCGGCTCGGGGTGCCCGGCACCCAGGTGGAACCGGACGCCGGCAGCCCGCCGCTGCCGAAGCTCACCGCCCGTTCGTGGATCGTCGCGGACGCGAAGACCGGTGAGGTGCTCGCCGCGCACAACGCGCACTGGCAACTGGCTCCCGCCAGCACCCTGAAGATGCTGTTCGCCGACACCGTGCTGCCCAAATTCGAGAAGACCCAGGTGCACACGGTCGCCGACTCCGACCTGAGCGGCATGGGCGAGGGCAGCAGCCTCGTCGGCATCAAGGAGAAGCTCAGCTACACGGTCCACGACCTGTGGCTCGGGGTCTTCCTGCACTCGGGCAACGACGCCGTGCACGTCCTCGCCACCATGAACGGCGGCGTCGACAAGACCGTGCAGGAGATGAACGCCCAGGCCAAGGAGTTGCAGGCCGACGACACGCATGTCGTGTCGCCCGACGGCTACGACATGCCGGGGCAGGTCAGCAGCGCCTACGACCTCACGCTCTTCGCCCGGTCGGGGCTGAAGAACCCGGACTTCCGCGAGTACTGCGCGACGGCCGTCGCCAAGTTCCCCGGCGAGTACAAGGACCTCAAGACGGGCAAGCCGTCGAAGACGCGCTCGACCTTCGACATACAGAACACCGACCGCCTGCTGACCGGCCTGGGCGTCCGCCGCTACCCGGGCCTGCTCGGGGTGAAGAACGGATTCACCACCAACGCGGGCAACACCTTCACCGGCGCCGCCGAACGCGACGGGCGCACCCTGCTGGTCACCGTGATGCACCCGGCCGCGGGCAGCAACGAGGTCTACAAGGAGACGGCCGCCCTGCTGGACTGGGGCTTCAAGGCCGCCCCCACCGTGAAGCCGGTCGGCACCCTGGTCCCGACGCGGAGCGCCGCCAAGGCCAACGCCCCCGCCCCGGACCCGGACACGAAGGGCCCCGCGCAGGCCACGGTCGCCGGCACGTCCAGCTCGCACGGCATGTGGACCTTCGCCGGCATCGCCGCCGGCGCGCTGGCCCTGATCGCCGCCGCCGTCCTCCTGGTACGCCGCCGCCGCGCCACCCCGGCCCTGACCCTCCCGGACGACTCCCGCCCCTCCCGCCGCAAGTCGCGCGACGGAACCACCGACTGACCGAACCCGGACCACCGTCCGGGTTCAGGCGGGGTGGACGGCTCCGGGGTGGTCTTCCGTGGGCTTCGGCTCGGTGGCGGGCTCCGGCGCCGTCGCGGGGTCGTCCTTGGGCGGGACGGCTGTCCAGGAGGCGCAGAAGAGGAGCAGTTTGGCCATGAAGTTGAACCAGAGGAGCAGCGCGACGGGGACGCCGAAGGCGCCGTACATGCTCTTGGCGGCGACGTTCTGCAGATAGCCGCTGAGGACCAGCTTGAGGATCTCGAAGCCGAAGGCGCCGATGAGACCCGCGACGACGACCCGGCGGCGCGGGGGTTCGACGCCGGGCAGCAGGGTGAGCAGGACGACGATGAGCACGAAGTCCGCGACGACGGCGATGCAGAAGCCCGCGGCGGTGAGGAGGAACCGGCCGGGGCTGCTGTGTTCGAGACCGAGCGCGTCGGCGGCCCACCCGACGGCGGCGGTCGCGAAGGCGGAGGAGGCCAGCGACACGATGGCGGCGGCGCCGAGGCCGAGCAGGATCCCGCCGTCCTTGAGCCGGCCGATGACCGGGTTCTCGTCCTCGTCGTCCTTCTCCCAGACCGCGCGCAGGCAGTCGCGGAGCGACGCGACCCAGCCGAGGCCGGTGAAGAGCAGCAGCGCGCCCGCGATGAGGCCGACGGTGGCGGCGTTCTCGACCAGGCCGTTGATGTTCAGCTGGTCGGAGATGCCCGGGACCTGCTCGGAGACCTGCTTCTGGAGGTCCTGGAGCTGCTGGTCGGAGAGCAGGGCCGCGCCGATCGCCGCGGCGACGGTGATCAGCGGGAAGAGGGAGAGGAAGCTGGTGAACGTGACGGCCGCGGCCAGCCGGCTCCAGTGCACCTCCTGGAGGTGCTCGAAGGAACGCCAGGCGTGGGTGCGCATCAGCCGGGCGATCCACGGGCCGATCCACCGCAGTTTCGTCAGCCACTCCATGTGATCCACTCCATGTCTGCGCGCCTACCCTCCGTCAGCGCGCGCATTCCCGGGACGGGGCCGGGGCCGCGGACGGTCCCGGCCGTCCGAAGACGAAGGTCCGCGTCCCCCAGAAACGCAGCGCGGTGGCCAGTGCCATGCCGATGCCGGCGCCCGAGATCACGTCCGCGCGCGGGGTGGTGAGCCCGAGGACGTAGTGCGACAGGGCCAGGCACAGGAGCTGTACCACCGCGCCCGCCACGTTGAACGCGAAGAAGATGCCGTACTGCCGGGCGCGGCTCACGGACGGCGGGCGGCCGCGGTAGGTGCCCAGCGCGTTGCCGGCGTAGGCGACCGTGCAACCGGCGAGGAAGGACAGCGCCTTGGCGGTGAGCGGGCCGAAGCCGCCGGGGCCGCGCAGCCAGATGAACAGCCCGAGGTCGACGGCGTAGGCGGCGGCGCCGGCCAGCGCGAATCCGAGGATCTCGGAGCGCAGGACGGAACCGGTGCCGCGCTCGGTGCCGTGCTCCGCTCCGCGCCGCGGCCCGTCCGTCACAGCTCGGCCACCGCGAGGGCGTAGAGCGCCGCCCAGCCCAGGGCGATGACGAGCATCGGGCGGTCGTGCAGCACCACGTCCTCCGGCGCGCCGGCCGCACCCGCGTCCGCGAAGACGGCGTAGCGGAGCACGGAGAGGATGAAGGGGATCATGGACAGTTGCCGCCAGGGCAGCGAGCCGGTGGCGGCGGCGCCGGTCTCCATCGCCCACATGCCGTACGCGAGGACCGCGACGCCGGCCGCCAGTTGCCAGACGAACCGCAGATAGCCGGTGGTGTACGCGGTGAGCAGGGACCGTGAGGCGCCGGCCTCGCCCTCGGTGCCGGACATCAGGATCAGTTCGGAGTAGCGCTTGGCGGCGACCATGAAGAGCGCGCCGAACCCCGAGGTGATCAGGAACCAGCGGGACAGGTCGATGTCGAGGGCGAAACCGCCGGCCATGGCGCGCATGAGGAAGCCGGTGGTGACGACGACGAGGTCCACGACGAGGACGTGCTTGAGCCGCAGGCAGTACGCGAACTGCATGACGAGGTACGCGGCGAGCAGCCCGGCGGTCGCCGCGTTGCACAGCACGTACGCGGCGACCGGCGCGAGGACGCCGAGCAGCGCGCCCGCCGCGTAGGCGACCGGCACCGGGAGCCGGCCGCTGGCGACGGGGCGGTGGCACTTGACGGGGTGCGCCCGGTCGGCGTCGGCGTCGCGTGCGTCGTTGACGAGGTAGACGGCGGACGCGCAGGCGGTGAAGAGCACGAAGACGATGCCGAGCTGGACCAGCCCGTGATGGGAGAGCAGCCGCCCGGCGGCGACGGGGGCGGCGAGCACCAGGGCGTTCTTGACCCACTGCCTCGGCCGGGCCGTTCGGACCAGACCGCCCGGCAGGCCCGCGACGGTACGGAGCATCCCGGCGGCGGGGACGGCGCGCGGTGGCCTGGGTACGTCGTCGAGTACCGCCGAGGTGGGCTCAGCCATCGAGTCCTCCGCCCCGCAGCGACCAGGCCCGGCCCATCCGGGCGGTGGCGGCGCCCAGCATCGCGCCGGCGGCGACATCGCTCGGGTAGTGCACGCCCACGACCAGCCGTGCCGCGCACATCCCGGCGGCCAGCGGCGGGAACGGGCCGAACAGCCGGAACGGTCCCGGCAGCAGCGCCCCGAAGGCGACGGCCGCGGCGGCCGACGACGCCGCGTGGGAGCTGGGGAAGCTGTGCCGGCCCGCGGTGTTCACCAGGGGCCGCGCGCCGGGCAGTCGGGGACGGGGCCGGCGGACGACCCGCTTGACGCCCATGCTCGCGACGTGCGCGGCGCCGACCAGGGCGGTGGCGCGCAGCCAGGCGCGGCGGCGCCGCCGGTCCACGGACGCGCCCGCGACCCCGGCGGCGAGCCACAGCGCGGCGTGCTCACCGCTCCAGGACAGGGCCCGCGCGGTGCGGGCGACGTGCGGTCCGTCGCCGCACCGGCGCAGCGCGGTGAGCAGCCGGCGGTCCACTTCTGACACACGTGACGCGGCGGAGTCCGGAGTTCGCACCGGCGGGTTCTCCTTCGTTCGTGGTTCGCCCTTCCAGAACAAAAGGGGCAATGAGTTAATATGCCCACTATTGACTTTTGACTCACCATCAGTCACCCGTTTCAGTGAGAGAACCGGCATATACGGGCAATCAACACCTCTCGGGCGATAACGTCACCCGTATGCCTGCTCCCTCCGCCCTGACCACCCCCGTCTCCGGCTGGGGCCGCACCGCGCCCACCACCGCGCATGTGCTCCGCCCGCGCACCTACGAGGAGGCCGCCGAGGCGGTCCGGGACTGCGGGGGCCGCGGCGCCATCGCCCGCGGGCTCGGCCGGGCGTACGGCGACGCCGCGCAGAACGCCGGCGGCGCCGTACTCGACATGACGGGCCTGGACCGGATCCACGAGATCGACGCCATCAACGGCCTGGTGGTCTGCGACGCCGGGGTGAGCCTGCACCGGCTGATGCAGGTCCTGCTGCCGCTCGGCTGGTTCGTCCCCGTCAGCCCCGGGACCCGTTACGTCACGGTCGGCGGGGCCATCGGCACGGACATCCACGGCAAGAACCACCACCTCTCCGGGTCGTTCACCCGCCACGTACGCGCCATCGAGCTGCTGACGGCCGACGGCGGCACCCGCCTCGTCACCCCCGAGGACGAGCCCGAGCTGTTCTGGGCGACGGCCGGCGGCATGGGACTGACCGGCGTCGTGCTCGCCGCGACGATCCAGCTGCTGCCCGTGGAGACCTCGCTGATGAGCATCGACACCGAACGGGCCACCGACCTCGACGACCTGATGGCCCGGCTGACCGCCGACGACCACCGCTACCGCTACTCGGTCGCCTGGATCGACCTGCTCGCGCGCGGCGCGAGGACCGGCCGCGCCGTCCTGACCCGCGGCGACCACGCCCCGCTCGACGCCCTGCCGCCGCGCGCCCGCCGCGACCCGCTCGACTTCCGGCCCGGCCGGCTGCCGGGCGCCCCGAACTTCGTACCGGAAGGGCTGCTCGGCCGCGGCAGCGTCGGGCTGTTCAACGCCCTCTGGTACCACAAGGCGCCCCGCGAACGGCACGGCGAGCTGCAGAAGATCTCGACGTTCTTCCACCCGCTCGACGGGGTGCCGGACTGGAACCGGATCTACGGGCGCAGCGGTTTCGTCCAGTACCAGTTCGTCATCGGCAACGGGCAGGAGAGCGCGCTGCGCCGCATCGTGGAGCGGATCAGCCGCCGCGGCATCCCGTCGTTCCTCGCCGTGCTCAAGCGGTTCGGCGAGGCCGACCCGGGCTGGCTGTCCTTCCCGATGGCCGGCTGGACCCTCGCCCTCGACATCCCCGCGACCATGCCGGGGCTGGCCACCTTCCTCGACGTCCTGGACGACGAGGTCGCCGCCGCCGACGGCCGCGTCTACCTCGCCAAGGACTCGCGGCTGCGCCCCGAACTGCTGCCCGGCATGTACCCGCGGCTCGACGCCTTCCGGCGGCTGCGCGCCGAGCTCGACCCCCGCGGGGTCTTCACCTCGGACCTCGCCCGCCGCCTCGCCCTCTAGGACGGTCCCGGGCGGGCCCCCGCAGCGGGGCCCGTCAGACCGCCCCAGGCCCCCTAGGCCCACCAGGAGCTCCGCAGTGAAAGACGCCTTCGGCACCCCCCAGTCCCTGCTGATCCTCGGCGGCACCTCCGAGATCGCGCTCGCCACCGCCCGCCGCCTCATCGGCCGCCGCACCAGGACCGTCCATCTGGCGGGCCGCCCCTCCCCCGCCCTCGACGCCGCCGCCGAGCACCTGCGGTCGCTGGGCGCGGACGCGCATGCGGTGCCCTTCGACGCGCTGGACACCGCGTCCCACGAGGAGGTGCTCGGCAAGCTCTTCGCGGAGGGCGACCTCGACATGGTGCTGCTCGCCTTCGGCGTACTGGGCGACCAGACGCGCGACGAGCAGGAGCCGCTGTCGGCCGTCCATGTCGCGCAGGTCAACTACACCGGGGCGGTGTCCGCGTCGCTGGTGTGCGCGAGCGCGCTGCAACGGCAGGGGCACGGCTCGCTGGTCGTACTCTCCTCGGTGGCCGGCGAGCGGGCCCGGCGGAGTAACTTCATCTACGGGTCGAGCAAGGCGGGCCTGGACGCCTTCACCCAGGGCCTCGGCGACGCGCTGCACGGCTCGGGCGTGCACGTGATGGTCGTCCGGCCCGGCTTCGTCCGCACGAAGATGACGGCGGGGCTGCCGGAGGCGCCGCTGGCCACCACTCCCGAAGCGGTCGCGGAGGCCATCGAGACGGGCCTGCGGCGGCACGCGGAGACGGTGTGGGTGCCGGGCGCGCTGCGCTTCGTCATGTCGGCACTGCGGCACGTGCCGCGCGCGCTCTTCAGGAAGCTGCCGGTCTGAGGGCCGGCGGCCGCTTCATCCGAGGGCCGGCGACCTCTTCAGGACACCAGGGAATCAGCGGGTCAGGGGATCAGCGGGGCGTCATGGGTGGCGCGGGCGCCCTGCTGGTGCGGAACGGCACCACAGGTGTCGACGCCGAAAGGGTACTCACGCATCTTCCGCCAGACCCCGTCCCCGCCCTGCTCGTACAGGGCGAACCCGGTGGCCGTCCAGGTCGCCTTGAAGTCCGCGAGCGCCGCGTAGGCCCGGTCCATCGCCTCCTCGGCGATGCCGTGGGCGACGGTCACATGCGGGTGGTACGGGAACTGCAGCTCACGCACGACCGGTCCCGAGCGCACTTCGCCCTGCAGCTCGGTGCACTCACGGGTGCCGTCCGCCAGGTGCACGTAGACCACCGGGGACAGCGGGCGGAAGGTGTCCGTGCCGTCCAGCCGCATCGGGAACGGCCGGCCGGCCGCCGCGACCTTCGCGAGGTGGCGGCGCAGCGCGGGGAGGTCACCGGAGTCGATCTCGGTCGGCGGCAGCAGCGTGACGTGCGTGGGGATGGCGTACGCGGCCGGGTCACCGAAGCCGGCGCGCGCCTCCTGGAGCAGGCGGCCGTAGGGCTCCGGGACCGCGATCGAGACTCCGATCGTGCTGGTCCCCACTGCGTTCACCCCTCTTCCCCGGATCACGGGCGCCTCGCGGGCGCTGTTCGGTCTGCTCTCAGTGTGACGCGTGCGCGGGTCGCGCCGCGAGCGTCGTCGGACACACTCTGCCGGGACCTCTGACTCTGGTACCGCCCCGGCCGGGCCCTCCCGGTGCGGCGCTGCGCCGGTGCTCCGGTGCGTTTCAGTGCTTCGCGGGCAGGAAGCCGATCCGGTCATACGCGCTGGCCAGGGTCTCGGCGGCCACGGCGCGCGCCTTCTCCGCACCCTTGGCCAGGACAGCGTCCAACGTCTCCGGGTCGCCCAGGTATTCCTGCGTGCGCTCCCGGAACGGTGTGACCCACTCCACAAACTGCTCCGCGAGGTCCGTCTTCAGCGCACCGTAGCCCTTGCCCGCGTACCGCTGCTCCAGTTCCGGGATTCCGGTACCGGTGAGAGTGGAGTAGATGGTGAGGAGATTGCTGATGCCCGGCTTGTCCTTCTCGTCGAAGCGCACCACGGTGTCCGTGTCGGTGACCGCGCTCCTGATCTTCTTCGCCGAGACCTTCGGCTCGTCGAGAAGGTTGATCAGGCCCTTCGGGGACGACGCCGACTTGCTCATCTTCGCCGTCGGGTCCTGGAGGTCGTAGATCTTCCCGGTCTCCTTGACGATATGCGGCGCCGGGATGGTGAACGTGTCGCCGTAGCGGCTGTTGAACCGCCCCGCCAGATCGCGGGTCAGCTCGACGTGCTGGCGCTGGTCCTCACCGACCGGCACGGCGTTCGCCTGGTACAGCAGGATGTCCGCGACCTGCAGGATCGGGTACGTGAACAGGCCGACGGTCGCCCGGTCCGCCCCCTGCTTCGCCGACTTGTCCTTGAACTGCGTCATCCGGCCGGCCTCGCCGAACCCGGTCAGGCAGTTCATCACCCAGCCGAGCTGCGCGTGCTCCGGCACGTGGCTCTGGATGAAGAGCGTACAGCGGTCCGGGTCCAGGCCCGCGGCCAGCAGCTGCGCCGCCGCGAGGCGGGTGTTGGAGCGCAGCTCGGCGGGGTCCTGCGGCACCGTGATGGCGTGCAGGTCCACAACCATGTAGAACGCGTCGTGGGTCTCCTGGAGCGCCACGTACTGGCGGATCGCACCCAGGTAGTTCCCCAGGTGGAAGGAGCCTGCGGTGGGCTGGATACCGGAGAGGGCGCGCGGTGTAAGGGGCGGGGCGAAGTCCCTCGGTTGAGGGTGGTGGTGGGTGACGGGCGGGCGGTCGTTGGCCATGCCGTCATTCTCTCAGGTCCCCCGGCCCCGATCACCCCCTCCCCGGCACCGCTGCGGGGGTGCGCCCCGAACAGCGGATGCCGCAAGGTTTCATCGCATTGCGGCCGACCGACGATAGAAAGGGGCGTCACCCCGCCCCGAGGCAACAACTCCCGACGCACCACGAACGGAGCACGTACGTGACGACAACGGACACCAGCATCGCCGCCGCAGAGGCCCACAGCGCGCACAACTACCATCCGCTGCCGGTCGTCGTCGCCACCGCGGAAGGCGCGTGGATGACGGACGTCGAAGGCCGCCGGTACCTGGACATGCTGGCCGGCTACTCGGCCCTCAACTTCGGCCACGGCAACCGGCGGCTGCTCGACGCCGCCAGGGCCCAGCTCGACCGTGTGACGCTGACCTCCCGCGCCTTCCACCACGACCGGTTCGCCGACTTCTGTACGCAGCTCGCCGAGCTGTGCGGCATGGAGATGGTGCTGCCGATGAACACCGGCGCCGAGGCGGTCGAGACGGCGGTCAAGACCGCCCGGAAGTGGGGCTACAAGGTCAAGGGCGTCCCGGACGGGCGCGCGAAGATCGTCGTCGCGGACGGCAACTTCCACGGGCGCACCACCACGATCATCAGCTTCTCCACGGACCAGGAGGCACGGGCCGACTTCGGGCCGTACACGCCCGGGTTCGAGATCGTTCCGTACGGCGACCTCGCCGCGATCGAGGCGGCCGTCGACGAGCACACGGTCGCCGTCCTGCTGGAGCCGATCCAGGGGGAGGCGGGGGTGCTGGTGCCGCCGCCGGGCTATCTGGCGGGAGTGCGGGCGCTCACCCGGGACCGGAACGTGCTGTTCATCGCCGACGAGATCCAGTCGGGGCTCGGGCGGACCGGCCGCACCTTCGCGTGCGAGCACGAGGGTGTCGTGCCGGACATGTACGTCCTCGGGAAGGCGCTGGGGGGCGGTGTGGTGCCGGTGTCGGCGGTCGTGTCGTCCGCGGCGGTGCTGGGCGTCTACCGGCCCGGC
Source organism: Streptomyces sp. H39-C1 (assembly GCF_027158125.1). Taxonomy (NCBI): domain Bacteria; kingdom Bacillati; phylum Actinomycetota; class Actinomycetes; order Kitasatosporales; family Streptomycetaceae; genus Streptomyces; species Streptomyces sp. H39-C1. The sequence continues at coordinate 11,744 of NZ_JAPVLS010000041.1, read as the reverse complement.
GAACACGGGTCCACCTTCGGTGGGAACCCGCTGGCCTGCGCGGTGGCGCTGGAGGTCATCGCGATGCTGCGCACCGGCGAGTACCAGCAGCGCGCCACCGAACTCGGCGACCACCTGCACCACGAGCTCGGCCTCCTCACGGGCTCCGGGCCGGTCGCGGCGGTGCGGGGGCGCGGGCTGTGGGCGGGGATCGACATCGCGCCGGGGCACGGGACGGGGCGCGAGGTGTCGGAGCGGCTGATGGACCGGCGGGTGCTGGTGAAGGACACGCACGGGTCGACGATCCGGCTGGCGCCGCCGCTGGTGATCTCGAAGGAGGATCTGGACTGGGGGCTGGAGCAGTTGCGAGCGGTGCTCGCGGGCTGACCGCCAGGGCGTGGGGGTCGGGGGCCGGGCCCTCCGGGGCGGGGCTTCGAAATCGACTATTTACGGGCGTGGCCGCCCACAAATAGCTCGGCAGCATTTCGAAACCCCACCCCTGCGGACCCGTCCCCCTCACGTCCGGACGGCATGGGCGGGTGTCGTTCAGCCCGCCGGCGTTTGAGGCGATCTTTCAGCCCGGCCGGCGATTGAGGCCGGTCCGGGCGGGGCCGGGTCCTCCCGTCGTATCCCGTCCGGCGGACCTAAGGTCGGCGCATGGTCGTGGGAATGCTCTGCGCGCTCGGCGCAGCCGTGTGTTTCGGGGTTGCTTCGGTGTTCCAGGCGGTCGCGGCGCGGGCCGCTACGCCGGGGAGCGGGTCCGGGGTGGATGCCCGGCTGTTCGTGCGGGCGCTGCGGCAGTGGCGGTACGTGGCCGGGCTCGGGCTCGACACCGCCGGGTTCGCGCTCGAGCTCGTGGCGCTGCGGGTGCTGCCGATCTACGCCGTCGGCGCCGCGCTGGCGGCCAGCCTGGCCGTCACCGCGGTCGCCGCCGCGCGGACGCTGAAGGTGCGGCTGAAGGGCGTCGAGTGGGGCGCGGTGGCCGCCGTGTGCGGCGGGCTGGGGATGCTGGGGCTCGCGTCCGGGCCGGAGGGCGACGGAGTCGGGAGCACCGCGCTGCGGTGGGGCGTGCTGGCCACCTCGTTCGCGGTGCTGGGGCTCGGCGTGCTCGCCGGGCGGCTGCCGGACCGGGCGCGGGCCGCCGCGCTGGGGTTCGGCGCGGGGATCGGGTTCGGGGTCGTCGAGGTCGCCGTGCGGCTGGTCGACGATCTGTCGCCCGGCGCCGTGCTCGCCAATCCGGCGGCCTACGCGCTGCTCATCGGCGGCGGCGCCGCCTTCCTGCTGCTGACCTCGGCCCTGCAGCGCGGCTCGGTCACCGCCGCCACCGCCGGGATGGTGATCGGCGAGACCGTCGGGCCCGCCCTGGTCGGGGTGATCGCGCTCGGCGACCGCACCCGGCCGGGGCTGGAGCCCCTGGCGTTCGCGGGCTTCGCCCTGGCGGTGCTCGGCGCGCTGGTGCTGGCCCGGTTCGGGGAGGGCGGCGCGCCGCCGGAGAGCGCTTAGCGGGCGGCGGGCGAGAGCCGGGTGGTGACGCCGACCCGGTTCCAGGCGTTGATGGTGATGCACATGGCGATCAGACGTGCCAGCTCGGCCTCGTCGAAGTGCCGGGCGGCCTCGTCGAAGACGTCGTCGGGGACGCCGTGCTCGCCGAGGCGGGTGACGGCCTCGGAGAGGGCGAGGGCGGCGCGCTCACGGGCGGTGAAGAAGGGCGTCTCGCGCCAGGCCCCGATGCCGTGGAGCTTCTGCTCGGACAGACCGAGCTTGCTCGCGTCGTGGGTGTGCATGTCCAGGCAGAAGGCACAGCCGTTGAGCTGGGACGCGCGGATCTTGACCAGCTCGGCGACGACCGGGTCGAGGCCGTGGGCGGCGGCCTTGTTGAGCGCCAGGATCGCCTCGTAGACGTCAGGGGCGGCCTTCATCAGGTTGATGCGCTGGGCGGGAGCGGGGACAAGGGTCTGGTCGTTCGAAGTCATGGCTCCACGCTAAGCGGACAGTGGCCCCGTCGCATGGTCCACTTGAGAGATGAACGACTGGGCCATTTCCGGGGTCGACCTCCATCTCGACCTGACCGCCGGCACCGGTGCGAGGGCCGGTCTGGAGCGGGCGCTGCGCGAGGCGGTACGGGACGGCCGGCTCACCGCGGGGACCCGGCTGCCGTCGTCGCGGGCGCTGGCCAAGGACCTCGGCCTGGCCCGCAACACGGTCGCCGACGCGTACGGCCAGCTGGTCGCGGAGGGCTGGCTGGCCGCCCGGCAGGGCTCCGGCACGCAGGTGGCGGGCAGTGCGCCGCCGCCCCGCCGCCGGGCCGTGCCCGAGCAGACCGGGCTGCTGCTGGGGAATCCGGCCGCCGACGGCTACCCCTACGATCTGCGGCCCGGCTCCTCCGACCTGTCGGCGTTCCCGCGCGGCGCCTGGCTCGCGGCGGCCCGCCGCGCCATGGCCGCCGCGCCCAACGAGGCCTTCGGCTACTCGGACCCGCGCGGGCGCCCCGAGCTGCGGGAGGCGCTCGCGGAGTACCTGGCGCGGGTGCGCGGGGTGCGGGCCGACCCCGAGCTGATCCTGGTCTGCTCGGGGTTCGTCCAGGGGACCGGGCTGCTGGCCCGCGCGCTGCGCGACCGCGGCGCCCGCCGGATCGGCGTCGAGGCGCTCGGCTTCCCCGACACCCGCCGGATCCTGCGCTCGGCGGGCCTCAGCACCGTCGAACTGCCCGTGGACTGCAGCGGCGCCCGGCTCGAAGAGCTCGGCCCGCACCACCGCCCCGCGGCGGACGCGGTGCTGCTGACGCCGGCGCACCAGTTCCCGGCCGGGGCGTCGCTCTCGCCCGAGCGGCGCACCGCGGTGGTGGAGTGGGCGCGGGCCACCGGCAGGACCGTGATCGAGGACGACTACGACGGCGAGTTCCGCTACGACCGGCAGCCCGTCGGCGCGCTCCAGGGGCTCGCCCCCGGCCAGGTCGTCTACGCCGGTACCGCCAGCAAGAGCCTGGCGCCCGGCATACGGCTCGCCTGGCTCGTCCTCCCGCCGGCCCTCCTCGACGCGGTGGTCGCCGAGAAGCGGTCCGCCGACCGCCACTCCCCCGTCATGGACCAGCTCACGCTCGCCGAACTGATCCGCTCGGGCACCTACGACCGCCATGTGCGGCGGATGCGGCTGCACTACCGCAGGCGCCGCGACCGGCTGGTCGCGGCGCTCGCCGCCCACGCCCCCCAGGTGCGGGTGTCGGGCATCGCGGCCGGGCTGCACGCCGTCCTCGAACTGCCGCCCGGCTCAGCCCCGATGAGCGACCTCGTCGCCCGCGCGGGCCGGGCGGGCCTCGCCCTCGCGGGTCTCGACGCCTACAACGGCCCGGCGGACGGTCCCGGCGCCCTGGTCGTCGGCTTCGGCACGCCGCCGGAACACGCCTTCAACGGCGCGCTCGACGCACTGTGCGCGCTGCTCGCCGAGGCAACCGGCAACGGCCGCTGATCAGCCGCTGTCGGACGGGCAGTGGCCGGTCGTGCAGAACGACGAGAGCAGGTTCCTGAAGACCTCCTGGTGCGCGGTCCAGTCACCGTCCGGGCCCGCCACCAGCAGCGCGTACTGGACGGTGCTGGGATCGGTGAAGGCCTGGACGACGACGTGCCGGACGGTGCCGTCGGTGCGGACGTAGGTGTACTCGAGTCCGGCGGCGTCACCCGCGCCGGAACCGAGCTGCACCAACCGGATCCGGTGGTACCCGGGGTTCTTCGACACCGTCTGCTCGGTCGCCACCAGGGACTCGTACGGCGTCGTCTCGGGACCCCGCAGCGCGAACACCTGGATCAGGCTGTTGCCGTCCGCCGTCCTGTAGAAGACGCTGTCGCCCTCCGTGCTGCGCTGCCAGCCCTCGGGAACGTCCAGGGAGAAACCGGCCGGGTCGGACGTCCGGACGTAGCCGGACGGCGCCGGGCTCGGTCCTTCGGTGCTCGGGCTGTACGAGGGCGAGTCGGCGGTCGACTCCGACGGGGCCCCCGTATCGGTCGTACCGTCGGTCGTGCTGTCGGTCGACGGCTGGTCGAAGGGCGGCGAACTCGACCCGGGCCGGGCGTCCTTGTTCCCATCGTGGTGGCGCAGCAGCGCCCAGCCGCCGAATCCGAGCCCGGCCACGAGCACCACCGACGCGACGACGGCCGTCAGCACGGTCGCGCGCGACCAGCGCTGCGGCGGTCCCGGGGGCGGGCCCGGGGGCGGGCCGGGCGGCGGGCCGAACGCGGGCCCCAGGACCGGTTCGTACCGTGTCGCGTCGTGCGTCATGCCGTGCATCGTCGGCCGGTAGGCCGGCGGTGGCGGGTACACCGGAGGCTCGTACGGCTCCTCCGGCGGGTACACCGGAGGCTCGTACGGCTCCTCCGGCGGGTACACCGGGGGCTCGTACGGCTCCTCCGGTGCCTGTCCGGTCTGTGGGCCCCGCACCCACTGCTGCCGGTCCGCGTCCCAATGGCTCATGTCGGCCCCCTCCTCATCCGAGCGGCTGGGCGATGGCCTGGACGACGGCGAAGGCCGACGCCAGTCCGCCGGCCGCGGTGCTGCCGCTGATCAGCAGCGACCGCAGCCGCTCCAGCCGGCCGCGCTCGGCCCGCCCGGTCCGGTCGATCTCGCCCGCGACGTCCGCGAGCTCCCCCTCGACCTCGTCGAGACCATCGTCCTCCGACCGTGCCGGCAGCGGCAGTTGCGCGCGCAGGAGTCTGACGGCCGTCATCAGTTCGGGGGACGCGAAGACCAGCTGCTCGATGACCTGGCCGCGGAAGTCGATGTCGGGGTACACACCCGCGCACAGCAGGCGGGTGGCCTCCGTGCGGGAGCCACGGCGCACGGGACCGGACATTCGCCCCCCGATCGTCGAACTCACGTCCGATCAACGCGAGTTGAACGTAATCCGGAGTTCTCAGGATAAAGGACACGCCCGCTGCCCGGATGGTTCCGGCGTCATATTCCTGTACACGGCAACGGCCCGCCGCCGGCCCCTCTCGGGGACCGGCGGCGGGCCGTCGTGCGCTGTGCGCGGGGCTCAGATGAGGCCGAGGGCGCGGACCGCGTCGCGCTCCTCCTCGAGCTCCTTCACCGAAGCGTCGATGCGGGCGCGGGAGAACTCGTTGATGTCCAGGCCCTGGACGATCTCGAAGGCGCCGTCCTTGGTGGTGACCGGGAAGGACGAGATCAGACCGGCCGGAACGCCGTAGGAACCGTCGGAGACGATGCCCATCGAGGTCCAGTCGCCGGCCGCGGTGCCGTTGACCCAGGTGTGCACGTGGTCGATCGCGGCGTTCGCGGCCGAGGCGGCCGAGGAGGCGCCACGGGCCTCGATGATCGCGGCGCCGCGCTTGGCGACGGTCGGGATGAAGGTGTCGGCCAGCCACTGCTCGTCGTTGACGACCTCGGCGGCGTTCTTGCCGACGACCTCGGCGTGGAAGATGTCCGGGTACTGGGTCGCCGAGTGGTTGCCCCAGATCGTCAGGCGCTTGATGTCGGAGACCGTGGTGCCGGTCTTCTTCGCCAGCTGCGAGAGCGCCCGGTTGTGGTCCAGGCGGGTCATCGCGGTGAAGCGCTCGGCCGGTACGTCCGGGGCCGCGGCCTGCGCGATGAGCGCGTTGGTGTTCGCCGGGTTGCCGACGACGAGGACCTTGATGTCGTCCGCGGCGTTGTCGTTGATCGCCTTGCCCTGCGGCTTGAAGATGCCGCCGTTGGCGGAGAGCAGGTCACCGCGCTCCATGCCGGCGGTCCGCGGGCGGGCGCCGACGAGCAGGGCGACGTTCGCACCGGCGAAGGCGACGTTCGGGTCGTCGGTGATCTCGATGCCGCGCAGCAGCGGGAACGCGCAGTCGTCGAGCTCCATGGCGGTGCCCTCAGCGGCCTTGAGACCCTGCGGGATCTCCAGGAGGCGGAGGTTCACCGGCACGTCCGAGCCGAGCAGATGGCCCGACGCGATGCGGAAGAGCAGCGCGTAGCCGATCTGGCCCGCCGCTCCGGTGACGGTGACGTTGACGGGGGTGCGAGTCATTGCCTTCTCCTGGCCTTTTCCTGCGGGAAATCTGGCCGCCCCGGCAGCGTCCCTAGCCCCGGAACGTGGGTCTCTCGGCATCAAGAGACCCGCCGTCAGGCTATCGCGCCACGGCGGAACAGTTGACCCGCCCCGGTGTGGCCCCGGTCACCGCTTCGCGATTTCCGGGCCGGCGGCGGGATCAGCGCACCGAGAAGCGGATGATGTCCTCGAGGAACGGCACGTCCAGGATCGGATCCGGCTGCACCATCAGCGCCAGCAGCACGATGGCGGTACCGAGCACCAGGTACGTGATGACGTCGGTGAACCGGCTGCGCACGGCCAGCATGCCGACCGACGGCAGCGTGAACCGCATCGCACCGCCCACCAGCAGCGCCGCCCCGACGATCACCGTTCCCGCCCGGAAGTGGTCGGCCGCGGTCAGCACCAGGCCGAGCGCGACCCCGCCGAGCACCACCAGGATGGGCCACTGCCGGGCCGGCGCGGAGGCGTCCCGGCCGGCCGCCCGGCCGCCGCCCTCGGGGCGGGCGGTGGTCCGCGTCCACAGCGCGTACCGGTGCGGCCGGGGAGCGGCCGCCTCGCCCGCCGCCACCTCTCCGGGCTCCGGCTCAGCCGCCATGGCCCGCAGCCGCGCGCTCGGCAGCCTCGACGACATTGGCCAGCAGCAGCGCGCGGGTCATCGGGCCGACGCCGCCGGGGTTCGGGGAGATCCAGGCGGCGACCTCGGCCACCCCCGGGTCCACATCGCCGACGATCTTGCCTTCGCCGTCGCGGCTGACACCGACGTCCAGCACGGCCGCGCCGGGCTTGACGTCCTCCGGCTTGACCAGGTGCCCGACCCCCGCCGCCGCCACGATGATGTCCGCCTGGCGCAGCAGCCCGCTCAGGTCACGGGTGCCGGTGTGGCACAGCGTCACGGTGGCGTTCTCGCTGCGGCGGGTCAGCAGCAGCCCGATCGAGCGGCCCACGGTGATACCGCGGCCGACGACGACCACATGCGCGCCGTTGATCTCCACCTTGTGGTGGCGCAGCAGCTGGACGATGCCGTTCGGGGTGCACGGCAGCGGACCGGTCTCGTTGAGCACGAGGCGGCCGAGGCTCATCGGGTGCAGGCCGTCGGCGTCCTTCTCCGGGTCCATCAGCTCCAGGACCCGGTTGGTGTCGATGCCCTTGGGCAGCGGGAGCTGGACGATGTAGCCGGTGCACTCCGGGTTCGCGTTCAGCTCCCGGACGACCGCCTCGATCTCCTCCTGGGTGGCGGTGTCGGGCAGTTCGCGCTGGATCGAGCCGATGCCGACCTGCGCGCAGTCGCGGTGCTTGCCCGCGACATACCATTTGCTGCCCGGGTCCTCACCGACCAGCAGGGTGCCAAGACCGGGCACGATGCCCCGGGCCTTGAGCGACGCCACGCGGGACGTGAGATCGGACTTGATCGCGGCTGCGGTGGCCTTGCCATCGAGAATCTGGGCGGTCATGACCCCATCTTTCCGGATGGGGGGTCCCGCCGACGAATCCGGGCCTCGGATCGTTACCCGATGCCCGCACTCGGCCGCGCCCTGACGCGCCCTTGACTCCGTGGCCGATCCGCCGCCACCGCGCGCCTTGCGCTGCCACCACCGTGGCCACGACGATGTGCCCCTGCGTCCCCACGCTCCACGTCCCCGCTCGGAGGAAACCGCACGTGAGCTATCCGCCCGGCCCCAACAACCCTTACGACCAGCCGCAGCAGCCGCCCCAGTCCCCGCAGGGGTACGGCTACCCGCAGCAGCAGCCGCAGTTCCCGCAGCAGAACCAGGGCCCGTACGGGTACCCGCAGGGCGGCCTGCCGCCGGGGATGCCCCCGCTGGCGAGCTGGGGCGCGCGCGCCGGCGCCACGCTGCTGGACTTCCTGATCGTCAGCCTGGTGCCGTTCATCCTGATCATCGTCGGCTACGTCCAGCTCGCCAAGGTGCTCTTCGACGCGGCCGACCGGTGCAACACCAGCGGCACCAGCACCTGCCCCACCCCCTCGATGCCGGGCGGCGCCCTCGCGATGATCGCCATCGGCGGCATGCTGAGCCTCGCCGGCACCCTGTGGCTCTGCTACCGGGAAGGCTCCACCGGCCAGACCCCGGGCAAGAAGATCGCCGGGATCCACCTGCTGCGCGAGGCCGACGGCCAGGTGCTGGGCTTCGGGATGGCGTTCGTCCGCCGGCTGTGCCACGCCCTCGACGGGATGGCCTGCTACATCGGCTACCTGTGGCCGCTGTGGGACGAGAAGAACCAGACCTTCGCCGACAAGATCATGCACACCGTCGTGGTGAAGCGCCCGTAGACCGGCGACGGCCCGCACCCCCTCGGGGGTGCGGGCCGCGTTCGGCTCTGCGTCTGCGTCAGTGGAAGAAGTGCCGGGTCCCGGTGAGGTACATCGTCACGCCGGCCTTCTCCGCCGCCTCGACGACCAGCTCGTCACGGACCGAACCGCCCGGCTGGACCACGGCCTTGACGCCCGCCGCCAGCAGGATCTCCAGCCCGTCGGGGAACGGGAAGAAGGCGTCGGAGGCCGCGTAGGAACCCCGCGCCCGCTCCTCGCCCGCCCGCTCCACCGCGAGCTTCGCCGAGTCCACCCGGTTGACCTGCCCCATGCCGACGCCGACGCTGGCGCCGCCCTTGGCGAGCAGGATCGCGTTGGACTTCACGGCGCGGCAGGCGCGCCAGGCGAAGGCCAGGTCCGCCAGCTCGGCGGCGTCCAGCGCCTCACCGGTCGCCAGCGTCCAGTTCGCCGGGTCGTCGCCCTCGGCCTGCAGCAGGTCCTTGACCTGGACCAGCGCCCCGCCCTCGATCGGCCGGTACTCGCCCGAGCCGATCGGCGCGTCCGCGCAGCGCAGCACCCGGATGTTCTTCTTGCGGGCCAGCACCTCGACGGCGCCGTCCTCGTACGCCGGCGCGACGATGACCTCGGTGAAGATCTCCGCGACCTGCTCGGCGAGCTCCACGCTCACCGGGCGGTTGACCGCGATGACCCCGCCGAACGCCGACAGCGGGTCGCAGGCGTGCGCCTTGCGGTGCGCCTCCGCGACATCCGCGCCGACCGCGATCCCGCACGGGTTGGCGTGCTTGATGATCGCGACGCACGGCTCCGTGTGGTCGTACGCGGCCCGGCGCGCGGCCTCGGTGTCCGTGTAGTTGTTGTACGACATCTCCTTGCCGTGCAACTGCTCGGCGCCCGCGAGGCCCTTGCCGCTGCCGTCGCTGTAGAGCGCGGCGGGCTGGTGCGGGTTCTCGCCGTAGCGCAGCACGTGCTGCCGGGTGAGGGCGACGCCGGTGAAGTCCGGGAACGGGCTCTCGTCGGCCGCGTACCCCTCGGCGAACCAGATCGCCACCGCCAGGTCGTACGAGGCGGTGTGCTGGAACGCCTCGGCGGCGAGCCGCTTGCGCTGCGTCAGGTCGAACCCGCCGTCCTTGACGGCCGCGATGACGTCGGCGTAGTGCCCGGGGCTGGTGACGACCGCGACCGAGGGGTGGTTCTTGGCGGCGGCGCGCACCATCGAAGGACCGCCGATGTCGATCTGCTCGACACACTCGTCGGGCGACGCGCCTGAGGCGACCGTCTCCTTGAACGGGTACAGATTCACGACCACCAGCTCGAACGGCTCGATGCCGAGCTCGGCCAGCTGCCGCTGGTGGTCCTCAAGACGCAGGTCCGCGAGGATCCCGGCGTGCAGCTTGGGGTGCAGGGTCTTGACCCGGCCGTCCAGGCACTCCGGGAAGCCGGTGACGTCCTGGACCGGCGTGACGGGCACCCCGGCGGCGGCGATGCGCGCGGCGGTCGACCCGGTCGACACCAGTTCGACGCCCGCCTCGTGCAGTCCGCGCGCCAGCTCCTCCAGCCCGGTCTTGTCGTACACACTCACCAGCGCGCGGCGGATCGGCCGCTTCGTACCTTCGGCGCTCATGCCGGAATCAATACCTTTCGTCCCTCAATGCGATACCCGTCGCGAGCCAGCCGCCCCACGACGTCGACGAGCAGCCCTCGCTCGACTTCCTTGATGCGCTCATGGAGCGCTTCCTCCGTGTCATCCGGCTCGATGGCCACCACCCCCTGGGCGATGATCGGGCCGGTATCGACGCCGTCGTCGACGAAGTGCACGGTGCAGCCCGTCACCTTCGCGCCGTACGCGAGCGCGTCCCTGACGCCGTGGGCGCCCGGGAAGCTCGGCAGCAGCGCGGGATGCGTATTGACGAACCGTCCCCCGAACCGCGCGAGGAACTCCTTCCCCACGATCTTCATGAAGCCGGCCGAGACCACCAGGTCCGGCCGGTGTTCCGCCGTCGCCTCCGCGAGCGCGAGGTCCCATCCCGCCCGGTCGGCGTAGTCCTTCACCTTCACCACGAAAACCGGCAGCCCGGCCCGCTCCGCCCGCTCCAGACCGGCGATGCCGTCCCGGTCGGCACCGACCGCCACGATCCGCGCGCCGTACGCGGGATCGCTCTCGATGACATCGAGCAGCGCCTGCAGATTCGTCCCCGAACCGGAGACGAGGACGACTAGACGAGCCGGGGTTTGCGCAGCCACTGGCGGGGCTCTCTCTCGAGACCGTGCGGATTTGGAGGATCGTATGAGCCGACGGATCCCACGATTCGGGGAACCCTACGAGGCCGTCGACCGTCAGCAACGATACCGGCACGCGAAGGTCCCCCCACGGGACGGGGGAGCGCGCGGACGGTAGCGTCTTCCGGAGGAACAGCAATCGCGCGCCCTGCGCGTGACGCATACGACATGAGGAGTCGACGGCAAGGGGATGGCGCTACCAATCATGAGCAGCCGACAGATCACTATCGCGCTGCGTGCGCCCGAGGGCGATCAGCAGGACAACCCGTTCGCCCCGCCGCCCGAAGGCGCCCCCGAACAGCCCTGGCAGCCCCGGCGCCCCGAAGGCACGCCCGAGGACGGCGACAGCACCCCGCCGCCTCCGCCGCCGCCCGGCTGGGGCGGCCAGTGGAGCAACCAGCAGCCCGGCCGCCAGGACGGCTTCGGCCATCGCCCCAGCGGCCCCGAAACCCCGCCGCAGCCCAACGGCTCACGCTTCGACCCCACCGACCCCGCCCAGCGCCGCTCCCGCTACGCGCTGGTCTGCGGCGGCTGGGCGCTGATCTTCGCGATCCTCCACTGGACCGAGCTCGGCCTCCTGCTCGGCGCCCTCGCCCTCTACTGGGGCATCAGCGCCCTGCGCATGAAGCCCGAGACCCGCGCCGCCGCCCGCGCCGAAGCGGCCGCGGCCCTCGCCGCATCCGGCGCCGACACCCCCCGCCCCAACCCCTCCGCGAACCCCGCCTCCCAGCGGTCCTTCGCGGCGGCGGCCTGGAGCGGCATCATCACGAGCGCGGTCGCCCTGGCGATCGTCGCCGCGAGCTTCACCCTCCAGTTCGTCTACAACGACTACTACACCTGCAAACGCGACGCCCTCACCACCCCGTCGAGCGAATCCTGCAAGGACCTCCTCCCGAAGCCGGTCCGCTCCTTCCTGGGCAACGACGGGTAGTCCTCCGGACGGGCGGAATGCCTGCCGGCGGGGGCGCGGGCCCGTGAACCCCCCCGCCCCGTCACGCCTGCGGCGGGCTTTTCGCCTACCGGCGGGGGTGCGGGCCGCGGACCCCCACAGCACCGTTGCGCCTGCGGCGGGCTCTTCCCCACCCACCCGCCCTTTCGCCTACCGGCGGGGGTGCGGGCCCTGCGCCCCGAGAAACGCGTGCCGGCGGGGATTGGGGC